>JBGVJO010000173.1:0-1404 GCA_045129535.1 Eubacteriales bacterium | reverse complement strand
TATCCGTAGGGACCGATGTAGAACAGCTTGCCGTCCTCCTCGGTGACCGCCGCCAGATTTTCGCTGAAATCGAAGGCATTGGTGAAACGGAAGGTGGTGCGGCGCCAGTTGGGATTGAAGCCGTAGGCCCAAAGGATGGATTCCGTGGCCGTTTCCGTGCCGTCCGGGGATACGGTGATCGTGGTAATGGGCTTTACCAGGCGCATCAGGGAAGTGTCCGACAGGCCGAAGGAAGGGGAGTAATCGAAATACAGTCCCCGCCCGTGGAGGGCGTCGTCGTAATCGGAGGGAAGGAATTCCGTTTCTCCTACGGTGACGTAGGAATATTCCGATTTTTTGGAGGGACGGTACAAAAACAGAGGATTGCCGTCCTTATCCCGCGTGTAGGCGGGCTTTGCCAAAACCGTGGAATAGCCAAACAGATGGAATCCGTCGGGGGAATACAGGTGGGTGGTGCCTCCCTTGTATACCAGGATATATCCCATATACAATTCCACCGCGGGAACGTCGTATTCCTCCGTCTCGTATACGGCTACAGGCGCGGCAAATTCCCGCGGCTGCTCGTAGCGAACGGTTTCTCTTTCTCCCACCGCATCGGAAAAACAGGCGGGGGTAAAATCGAATCCGCCCGCCAGGGCAAAGAGGGTGGTGTTTTTGGAATACGTCTGCTGGGAGCGCCAGAATCCCTCGCTCAACAAGGTCATAGCCCCGGGAATATCCCAGCGGACAGCCTCGCTCAGCCGTGCGATATCCTGACGGGATATGGCGTTCCGGGGCGATTTCGTGCCGGGAAGAACCACCTGGATCGAAGGATCCTTGTCACCGGGGGGCAGGGTATCTGCGGGATCGGTGGCGTTGCCCTCATCGCCCAAAGGAGAGGAGAAGGAGGGGAGAAGGGAGTTGGCTCCCTGCAAAAAGGAGAAGGTATACCGACCGTCGGCGAACAGCGCGACGGCCACACAGAGCAGAATGAGAATCAGTGCGGGAATGGACCGCCGCAGAGTGCGCAGAAGGATTTTGCGTGTTTTCATGGAAGCGAATCCGTTCCTTTCGTCATTTGTGATAGGGTGCCCCGTGGGCGATCTGGGCGGCCCGATAGATCTGCTCGCAGAGCATCACCCGTGCCAGCTGGTGGGGGAATGTCATGCGGGAGAAGGAGATGCGGGCGTCGGCCCTCTGCTTCAGGGTGGGATGGAGTCCGTAGGAGGAACCGATAAGGAACACGATCTCCGACGCACCGCGGGCGGCTGCGTCCTCCATTTTCTTCGATAACTGGGGGGAGGTGAGCATATCCCCCTCAATGCAAAGGGCGATCACGTAAGCCCGGGGCGATATTTTCGAGAGGGCTGTTTTTGCCTCCGCGGCCAGCGCCCGCTCAATTTCTCCCTCGGAGGGATTCTGAGG
>JBGVJO010000172.1:0-5448 GCA_045129535.1 Eubacteriales bacterium | reverse complement strand
TGTGTCCGGCAGTGCCATCTCAACCGAGCAAGTATTGATTAAACCCATGAAGATAGTTAAGCCTCAGACACCCAAAACGGCAAAAGCTGGTGAAGCTGGAGAAACGTACGAGTTTGGAGAGGGTGAATTGGTCGAAAATGGTGAACCGGGTAAAAAACCGAGGAAAAAACCCAAGCCGAAGCCTCAGCCCAATCCCAATCCTAAGCCGGAACCTAAAGACCAGACAGAGGTTGGTCCTGGCAAATCCCCCGTTTTGAAAAAAGTGCCGTTGAGTGGTATGCGCTACCGTACCGTGGTTACAAACAAGGCAACTGGTAAGTACGATTGTATTTTCACATCCCAGTATGATGAGAATGACTGCGAATTTGCTATTCGTCTTTGTGGTGAGGCAGCGGACAAATATCCTATTGATATCCTCTCCGCATCCATCGACGGCGTAGAATGTACTGTCCAGGACGGCAAAATTGTCGGAATGAAAATTGAAAAAGGCAAAACCTATAAGATCTCTTATTCCGTCAACAGCACAGAGATGTTTGCAAGTGAGGTGATTTTGAGTGCATATCGGTAATAGAATCTTTCCGTATCCTGTTTTGAACAGAAACGAAGCGCTTTCCGACTATGTTGAGGATTCCATTTTTAAGGTTGAATTTGATGTTGATGAAAATGGTGCGCCTATCGTGCAAAACGGTGAGGTTGTCTTCAAAAATCTCCACTATACAATTACGGATGCATCCCTTATCTCTTTGCTGGAACAGGGTAAGTTGAAGGGTGCTTTCATTGTTGAATGTTCTGCATCTGTGTACCGAAGCCGTTTCGAGATCAGTGCCATTCCGTATGACCTCAAGGTTTCTGCTCACGAGATCAACGGCAACGTTGTAGCATCCTGTTATCTGTACGCAGCAGAGGATATTGCTAATTTTAAGAGTACTGGCTTTATTCCAGAATACGCCGGTTATTCCTTTGATATTGATAAGTTCGATATTTTGGCAGTTGATGATGGATTTAAGTTCAAAATCGACCTTGATCCTTCTGAAGACGATAAGGTAGCATCCATTTTCACGGTTGTGAAAAAAGAGATCGATGGCGATCTGATGTCGTGCGTTTACGATGAGAAGAAAATTGTTGTTCATCTGCCCGCTGCGTACTATGGCTGCTATGATAACATCAAAACCAAGAAAGAGTGCAACAACATCGCATTTGCCATGATCGCAATTCCTTCTTTGGCCTACTGCTTGGAGGACATTTACTCCAGATACGATAGCCTTGAAGAAATTTTGGATGCCCACTCTTGGTTTAATGCTGTCTGCATTAGTTATAAGCGTAGAACTGGCAATGCTCTGACTTTCGAGGAATTCGAAAATATGAGTAAGCTGGAACTGGCTCAGATGGTTTTGAATAGTGCATCCTGCAACGGTCTCAAGGACTTTAATAATATGCTCCTTGGAGGCATGAACCATCCTGAGGAGGAGGGTGAGGACGAATGAGTAAAATCCATGTTAAATATATGACAGATGAGGCTTTGGCAACACTAAAGGCAAATACCGATGATGTCACAGGGAAACTCATTGAAAACTCAAAAAGTTCCGCGTGGCTGAAAACTTTCTTTCCCGGCACTCTGTGGGTAACAAAGAAGTATGAGATTGAAGAATTTGTTCTCAAGGTCCCGAAGGACGATAAGGATCGCGAAACAGATATCTACAACTCTATTCTGCTGTATGAGCGGTTGCACCATTTGCCTCTTTATGTTCTGTCCGATGAGCGTTTTTGGTGCTGGATGAACTTTGAGATGGGATATGAAGTAGCCCTTAAATATATGCCGGTAAAGAAAGGTTCCTCGGTATTCAAGGATCACTGGCTGTTGACACAGGGTAAGCGCCGTGGTTTGTTTTTCGGTGTTCTTTCTCGTTGCTACTTCCGCGTTGCACTATCGGTTGACGAAACACTTGATGATCCATATGAACTCACAAAATTCGTTATCGAGAATCCTCTTCGTTTCAGAGAACTGACCTGGCGTTCTTTCTCCAGTGAGAAAATGATCGTTCTCGGCGCTTTGAAGGCGGAAAAACGTGTAATGACGGAGTATCCTCAGATGGAGGAGAACACCAAGCACTTTGCAGAAATTGCCAAATTGTTATCAAAACTCGGTAGCGTAATGCTTCTCGACTGCATGACCGAAAAAGACATTGAAGAATATGTCTATAAAAAGTATAAGGCAATGGTGGAAGAAGAACTTGCCAATCGTGGCCTGCTGAAGAAACTCAAAGATGCGGTAGTAGCTGCTTTTCATGGCTGACGCTTTCTTTTTGATATAGGAGCGCTTGTATGGAAATGTTGTTATGCATCCTTCTGTCTACATTTGTACTTATATTTGCACTGCAATACGGCAAAAAGTATGACCCGCCCAAACGGCGTAGGCGCAGAAAACGAAAATGGTAATAACGAAAAGACCACACAGCAGATTGTGCAACCTGTTGTGTGGTTTTTCTGTTCACAGTTTGTTATCTGGACTTATCGCACTTTCTATGGCATAGTGTCTCGCTGCAAGGAGGTGTGATATGGGCAACATACTTGAAGAGTTCTGGTACGGGAATATAAGTCCCCAGGAACAGAGCAAGGAAAGCAGCCGTGCAGTCAAAGCGCTGATTAAACTGATGGGGCGAAACCGGGATCGGCTACACGAGTCCATGACGGCAGAGCAACGGGAGACGCTTGAGAAATACGATGACTGCGTCAACGAAATGTACGGCTTGATTGAACTGGAGATATTCTCCTATGCTTTCCGGCTCGGAGGTAGGCTTATGCTTGCCACACTGATGGACAGCGGTGAGGATGCCTAAGACAGAAAAAGACCACACTCAAGGTTTTACCCTTTGGTGTGGTCTTTACTCGTTGTGCCGTCCGAAAGAAAGTGGGTTAAAAATTTGTTTTTGTGCCAATCCCTAACCGCAACTCCCTTTCGGCGGGGCAGTTTTGTTTATTCAGTGCTGCACGGGTGCAAAGCTTTCGTCCACGGTAATTACGCAGAAGTAACCGGGATAGGCCCGGCTGACCTGATCTCGGATCTGACGGCACACGTCCGCAGGACAATCGGGACAGTCCGCGGGAACCACGCAATCGAAGATCACGTTGGTGTGGGTGGGACCGGGCACGATCCGCAGATCGTGGATGGACAGATCCGGGTGGATCTGTGTCACCGTATCCGTAAGGAACAGCCTGAGCTCGGCCACCACCGGATCGGCGGTAACGATGGGATCCATATGCACCACCATATGAATGCCCGTATGGGCAAGAAAATCTCTTTCAATATTGTCCACCATATCGTGGCTCGCCAGCACGTCGTGCTCTGCGGCCACCTCCACGTGAACGCTGGCAAACTGCCGTCCCGGGCCGTAATCGTGAAGCATCAGATCGTGGGTACCCAAAACACCGGGATAGCTCATAATTTTGTCGCGAATCATCTGCACCGTTTCCGGATCGGGGGCTCGGCCAAGCAGGGGACTAACGGTCTCCTTCACGAGTCCCACGCCGCTGTACAGAATAAACGCCGCCACGGCCACGCCCATATATCCGTCCAGATCCACACGGGTAAAATGGGAGATAACGGTAGCCGCCAGAACGGCGGTGGTAGACAGCACGTCGTTGCGGCTGTCCGCCGATGCGGCCTTCAGTGCGCCGGAATCGATAAGGATACCCACCTCCCGGTTGAACACGCACAGCCACAGCTTTACGGCAATGGATGCGATCAGAATGCCTGCCGTAACCAGACGGAACACCGTCAATTCGGGGTGGAGGATTTTATCCAGACCGGATTTCAGCAATTCCACACCGATGACGAGAATCAAAACGGAGATAAGAAGACCGGACAGATACTCATACCGGGCGTGTCCGTAAGGATGCTCCGGATCCGCGGGCTTGCCGGCCATTTTGAATCCCAAAAGAGTGATGATGCCGGAGGAAGCGTCGGACAGGTTATTGAATGCGTCTGCCGTGATGGCCACGCTGGCGGAGAGAATACCGGCCAGCAGCTTCAGGGCGAACAGGACCAGATTGCTTACGATGCTCACCGTGCTGGACAATTTGCCATAGGCGGCACGAACCCCCATGTCGGTAGTCTTTTCGTGATCGGGCACGAACTTTCGAATCAGAAAATCAGTCATACTCAGAACGGCAGATCAAGATAGCCGAGATCCTCCAAAAAGATTTTGAGGCCCATAAGAACCAGAACGACACCGCCGAACAGCTCCGCCTTGGACTTGAACTTCATGCCGAACAGATTGCCGATCTTCACACCGATGGCGGACAGAAGGAAGGTAACCACACCGATAAAGATCACGGCAAACACGATTTTGGAGCCGATATCCATTGCGGCAAAGGTAACGCCTACGGCCAGTGCGTCAATGCTGGTAGCGATAGCCAACGGAAGCATAGCGCGGAAGCAGAAAGAGCAATTCACCTCTTCCTCCTCTCCTGAGAGAGCCTCGCGGATCATATTGGCACCAATCAGCCCGAGAAGCACGAGGGCGATCCAGTGATCGATCCCGGTAATCAGGCTCCGAAACTGCACACCAAGCACAAATCCGATCACGGGCATCAATGCCTGGAAGGCACCGAAATAACCGCCGCAGGTGGCGGCGTGCCTGAAGGTAACTTTTTGCACGGACAGACCCTTGCAGATAGACACCGCGCAGGCGTCCATAGACAAGCCCACGGCGATGATAAACAACTCCCACAAAGACATAGTATTTTACCTCTATGTATGAAATAATATACCGCAAAAGGGGGAAGGTGATCGCCTTCCCCGTTTACCATATTATTATAGCACAAATCCCATATAGTGTCAAGGAACATCCCACCGCTCCCGACAAAAGAAAAACCGCATTTTTGCCCGCGTATCTTGCAAAAGGCGGATTCCGATGCTATACTTATTGTATGGATATGAATACACGGGATAATCAATGTGCGAATGCCTACTCCTCCGCCCAGCTGGCCTACCTGGGCGACGCGGTGCTGGAGGTTATGGTTCGCCGTCAATTGGTGCTCGCCCACGCACCCCACCCCAGCGAAACTGCGCTTGCCTACGTCACCGCCGCCGCCCAGAGCGACGCGGTGGAGCGGATCCTTCCCTGCCTGAGTGAAGAAGAGGAGGCCGTCTATCGCCGTGCACGCAATTCGGTACACGCCAACGTACCGAAGCGGGCCACCGTTGCCCAATACCGCCGTGCCACAGGCTTGGAAGCGCTGTTCGCTTATCTGCATCTGACAAACAACACCGAGCGTCTGGAAACACTATTCCGCCTGGCCTACCCGGATCTCGCCGCACCGGAAACATAATCTTACACGCTGCATATACTGTATTGGGAGGATATACATATGGATTTTATGGATACCATCAACGAATGGGCGAAGAAGCTCTCCGATAAGACAAATGAAGTAGTGGAGATCGCCAAG
>JBGVJO010000171.1:0-1831 GCA_045129535.1 Eubacteriales bacterium | reverse complement strand
GCCCTCGTTGATCACCCGGGACAAGGTTTCACCCAACTTCTGCCGCGCATCATCGGGCATATGTGCCAGTTTGGCGTGCAAACCGTCGTTGATCAATTCATACAGAGACCGCCCGAACAAATTGGACTCCCAGATCTGTTTCGGATCCTCCTCAAAGTCACGGAGCAGATTCCGCACCAATTCCTCGGACTGCTGTTCCGTTCCCACGATGGGATTGATCTCCGTTTCAATGGAGGCGCGGATCATATGAACGGACGGCGCCGATGCTCTGAGGCGCACCCCGTATCCACCCGCCTGCTTCACAATCTCCGGCTCCTCCAATTTGAGGGAATCCACGTCCGGCATAACGATGCCGTATCCGTTTTCATCCAGCTCACGGATAGCCTCGGCATACTTATCGTATTCCCGCTTGGCATCACTCAATGTGCGGAGAACAGAGAGCAATTCCCGCTCCGAGTGAATGTCCAGCCCGGTCCACTCACCAATGATCTTATAGTACATGGATTGGGGGACGCTCAGCCCGATTTCCGCCACGCCGCATCCCAGATCGATCCGCTCCACAAAAACGTCAGGTGCGGTGGCTTCCTCTCCATTTTCCCGCAAACAGTCTGCCAGCGCGGTACGCAAGGATTCCGCATAGGTCTGGGGAATCTGGCCTACCTTCGTAATGGAACGGGCCGTTTTAAGGGCTGCCTCCTCTACGGCTTGGCACAGCCAGTGTCCGCCGTCCAAGGCGGACGTCCAGCCGGGCATCCGTACCCGGATTTCCCGAATGGGGAATTCCATCAGCAGCATATGCAGAATGTGTGCAATATCTTCCCCGTTCAACTCCGTACAGTTGACCAGCGCTACGGGAGCATTGTACTTCTCCTCCAAATCCAACGCCAGCTTCTCCGCTCCCGGCGACGCTGGATCGGCAGAGTTGAGGATCACGGCGAATGGCTTACCGATGGCCTGCATTTCCCTTGCCACCCGCTCCTCCGCTTCCACATAACTCTCTCTTGGAATATCCCCAAAGGTACCGTCCGTGGTGAGAAGCATACCAATGGTAGAATGATCGGTGATCACCTTGCGCGTTCCCATCTCCGCCGCCTCATCAAAAGGAAGCGGCTCCTCCGACCAGGGGGTATGCACCATACGTGTCGCTCCGTTTTCCGTGTTGCCGATGGCATCCGGCACCAGATATCCCACGCAATCAATCATACGGACGTTGACCCGACCGCAATCCCCCACCGTGATCTGCACGGCCTCGTCGGGGATGAATTTGGGCTCCGTAGTCATCACGGTACGTCCGCCGGCGCTTTGCGGTAATTCGTCCCGCGCGCGGATCTTATCGTGCTCCCCAGCAATATTGGGAATTACGACGGTCTCCATAAATTTCTTGATGAAGGTAGACTTTCCCGTACGCACCGGCCCTACTACCCCGATATATATATCGCCGCCGGTGCGGGTTGCGATATCCCGATAAATTTCTGATCCTGTCATGCTGTATCCTCCGCATCTGTTTCTTGGTTTGTACATTTTTATGCGGAGGGCTAAATGATTATGACAAGCCGTTGGTTCTTTTGAAACGGCTTGACAGGATTAGAAACAAACAGTATAATTAAACCGTATTTAAACACTCTCTGATAATCCAAGGGGGTACCCTTATGACTGAGGCACAAAGGATCAAAAATATGGAGATCCCCACCGGCCGGGTGGATATGGTTCTGGACACCGATGCCTTCAATGAGATCGACGATCAGTTTGCTATTGCCTACACTCTTCGCTCCGCCGAACGCTGCAATCTCCGTCAGATCTATGCGGCGCTTTTTTTGAACAAGAAGGTTTC
>JBGVJO010000170.1:0-6392 GCA_045129535.1 Eubacteriales bacterium | reverse complement strand
CGGCCGGAACGTGCCATCCGGATAGCCAAGAACGTATTTGCGCGCCTCGGAAAACGCCACATATTCCTCGGCCCAGTGCCCTTCGGTATCAGCAAAGGACACATTCGTTTCCATCTGTCCGAACTGACTATCAAAACGGCTGATAATGGTGGCCAGTTCCGCGCGGGTTATCGGGCGATCCGGTCCAAACGTACCATCCAGATATCCCTTCAGGATACCTCCATTGGTCAATGTACAGACAGCCACATAATACCAATCTTTCTCGGTTACATCAGGATAGATGCTCTCCGTACACCACATTTCCTCCCGGGCGCTGTCGGTCAGCAAACGATAGAAAATAGTGGCAACCTCAGCACGGGTAATAGATGCTTCCGGATGGACCAAGTCGTCCTCGTATCCAATAATATAATTGATATGGTCCTGTGTCAGCTGGGGCAGATAATTTGTATCCTCTTCCGGACTCGGCGGAATGACGGGATCATCAACGATGGGAAGCACCTCCGCTGTAAACACCCAATCCACTTCTGCCACCAGGGACTGCAAGGCGTTGCCCGCCTCCGGATCCACACGGAATGTTACAGACACAGTACTTTTATGATTATTGCTAAACGTGCCTAAAAGCACACCGTGCTTCAGATCTCCCGTAATTTCGGCCGTACCGTTTTTCACAGTGAGCTCCACCCACTGCCCGTACGTATACAAAAGTGTCGTATAATCCTCGCTCGGATTTTCGGCACGCAAATAGATGCGCACCTGATTTGCGCCCAAATTTTTAGCGCCTACCTGAATTTCTTGTGTAACACGATCGCCGGGCATAAGTCCTTTCAAATCAGGAAACAGATCGGCTGCGGTACGGTTTCCAAAGGGCCAGGCACTGCCAAATTCAAACTGCTGTTTTTGTCCGTTGTATATTACTGTTGGCTCCGATGCGGCGAAGACTTCATGCCCCATAGATCCCAGCAGAACAGTCACCGTGAGTATGGCCGTCAGAAAACGGCAAAGCATTTTACTCTTCATGCCCACTCACCTCAATTACCGCTTGGGAGGTATCCCCACGCCTCAAAAGCAGCAGACACAGGCTCGCTCTGGATACCTTCGGCAAGTACTTCCACTTGGAACATACACCCCTCCGGCGGGGATGAAAGCTGAACAACCGACAACGGCATCGTAACTTCCCCTACCGCCAAAGGACAGTTGTAATAAAAATATCCATTATACCATGTCCACGAAACGCTGTCAAAATCGATTCGATAATCCACGTTTGCTGCAATAGGGCACATACCGTATACATTCCCATCCTTAATCCAATTGGGCACCGCCGCCACACGGATGTATGCCGCGGTGTTTCCCACGTTCACAACACGGTAACTACCGTTGTTTTCCACGATATCACACTGGACAGTGGAGGGAGCAAAAAGGCGGGTAACAGATGTATCCGATGCAATCAACAGCGCAACGGTGCCGCCTACACTCATGCAAACAATCAAAAGGAAAGAACAACAGATCAGCGCACCTCTGCTCCATGTTTTTGTACGCATACGATCCCTCACTCCTCCCGCGCGGGCAGATACGCCCGATCATACAGCCACCGCACCGTATTCCGAGTGAGGAATATCTCGACGGTACTGTCACTCAGTAATGTCACAGTCACATCGCTGGCCACAGCGTAGTCCCAGCTCCAAGAATCCTGTTCGACTACGGTATACACTCCGACAGGAAGATCGACAACAGTCACTGTTTCTGCGCCTGCCGGAATCACCACAGTCAGATTCACACAGGCTATGTCCCCGTAAGGCTGTCCGTTGATGGTAATAATAAACGACTGATCACCCTCCATATCCCCCGAGGCACGCTGCATACGCCGCGTTTCCGCCACACTGATGGTCAGATCCGCCTGGCCGTAATCCAGTTTGGCGTAAAAGGTCAAAGCCGCTCCTTCCTCACCGCTGCCCCATACCGCATTGGCCGCCTTTACGGGATGGATGGCGTTGTCTTCCGTAACCCAAGCGGAATCCACAGGAAAGGTGCACGCCTCATCCCAAAACCAGCCGACGAACCGATATCCCGGCTGCAGCATTACATATGCACCGTTGGGGATGCCGTTCACAGCACCGATCGTTTCGGATGCGGGATACACCACACCGAAGTTGACCGCCCCCACCGGGGCTACCGCCATATAGCGAATCGTTACGAAATTCTCCACATATTGAGAGCAGGTAAGTGCGTGACCGGTCTCCTGCTTGCACTCCCCACAGCCGATCACGGGAGCAACATACTGGGAGCAGGTGGGCAAATGCCCATCGGCACTCGTACATTCCGCGCATCCCTGCGTCTCAGTGGGCACATCTGCCCCTTCCTCTGCCCATGCCGAAAAGGGGAAATGGAAAACCGCCATGGCACACAAAAGGAGCGCCGTTATCTTCTTTATCCAATTCATTCTATGTATCACCACTTTCTATTTCGTGGCCATCCATGGACTGCGGTTACATCACCGCCGGGGGCGGGATTGTTGGCAACCTGCACCGACTGGGCATGGACCATCACAATGATCGTACTGTTTTGATAAGAATTATCCATACCTGTACCTGAAAAGCGTACTTCCTCAAAAAGGGGTGTAGTGCTTTCGCCCGCCGCCAAAGCGCGATTGTAATACCACCAGCCGTCCTTCTCTGTCCATTCATCACTGTTTGGGGAAATGAAAACGATGTTTCCGAGGGGGTCTTCCCCGCTCTGCATTTCGTTGCCCTCGGCATCGAGCACGCGAACGGCATATGTCATACGGATATAGGCATCCTCTTCCTCGTTTCTCACGGAAACGATCTTGCTGACCGTGGTGGCAGGCATTACGGGGATGGGCGCACCGGGATAATCTATGACCGTGCCGTCCACCAGTTGTTCTTCCATCACACTGATTTTTATAGCACCGGTAGTGATCACGTTGCGGGCGACGCCCCGGGTGGCGAACCATGCATATGTGCCTGTGCCAATGATGGAGAAACAAATAAGTATGACCGCTATAACTGCTAATCTCTTTTTCATTGGTGTTCTCCTGTTTGGATGTTGTCCTTCAGCAATCGAAGGACACAAGAAAGGGGAACTTGTGCCCTTGGATTGCCGCCCATCCCCGAAGGGATGGGTGGCGGGGGAAATTAGTTCTTTACGACGATATTGGCAGCATCGGCACCAAGCAAAGAAACAACATTTTCTGCTGTGATCAAGGTTCCACCAACATAGCAGTTGACAAATGTGCTGGTACACTTTGTTGCATCAAATTCGAATCCTTCAGAGAACACACAATCGGTAAATGTGGTATTGTTGTACGGACGGCAGTATGCATATCCATATCCGCCATCATTCTTTCCAAACTTACAGTTTGTGAATTCTACCGATGCGAAAATATCGCTGTAACTGGTCCAGCCGTTGAGAGTAGAATTGGTAACAACCAATTTGTATGCACTTCTTGTGCTACCATCAGCCTGAACCGTGTAGCAAATGCCGTTTCCATCGATCACAACGTTATCTACGATCAAATCTTCGGTCAGTCCGCCTGTCAAAATACCACGGAAAGCGCCAGTAACCGTCATATTCTTGATAGTGCCACCAGTTGTATAAATTACACTGTCCCAAGTACCAGTTGCGTTGGTAGTGGAAAGCGTATTACCGTTACCGTCAATAACGCCGCCATTCAATTTCACACCCGTCTTTGCTGCAGCGCCGTAACCGGTTTCTGTGGGAGCGGTGATGTCATCTTCCAGTACAACTACTTTGCCGGCAGCGAGAGCAGCCTTCAGATCAGCAGCATTAGTTGCCTTTTCAGCCACAATATTGTTGATGAGAGTAATGGTTGTAGTGTCGGGAGTTCTGTTGTCATTCTCATAGATGTAAGGAACACCCTTGGTAGCATCTGTCGCAGCGTCGCCTGCCTGTGTGCCTACAAATGTGCTGTTCTTAATAACAAGATTAAGGTTGCCAATACGGTTATCTACCGCCAGACCGGGCTTTTCGGAAAGAGGACCGAAGAAGCAGTTGTCCACAACTACATCAGTTACATCAGAACCGCTGTACTGATCAGCTACTTTCAAGCCGCGAGTACCGAAGAAAGTACAATCGGTGAATGTAGCGGAACCGCTGTATACCCACGCACCATACATGGTGGTGTTACCCAGATCGGAAGAATCGTTATTGTGACCTTCGAAAGAACAGTTTACAAAATCAGAATGACCACCTTCGATGATAACACCGTCAGTGAAGGTTACGTTGTTAAAGCTATTATTTCCATCAAACTCAAGATATGTAAATTCCCAAGCATTCTCGCCATTTTCAGATGCGTAGGCAGTCTCATCAATCAAGATGATGTTTACCATATTGATGTTGGAAAGTCCGCCACCAGTGCCCTTAATAGTGAGAGAGGCATCTGCATCTGCACCGAGAAGGGTTACACCTTTCATATCGGTCACAGCACCAGCCTGTGCTGCGGTGAATTCTACCTGGCCATCAATCTTGATTACCTTTTCACCGGTTTTAAGAGCATCTGCCAATTCTTCCGTAGTAGTTACCGTTACAATGTCCGCACCGTTGTTATCCAGAACAGCAAATGCCTCAACAGCAGTATCAAAGCCATCCGCCTGAATAGCTTCTGCACTTACAACAACTTCAAATTCATTGCCAATAAAAGATTCAAACTGTTCCTGCGTCCAAGTGGAGGGAATCTTCACCGCGGTGAACAGAGGCGCAGTTGTCTCACCGGCCTTCAAAATCTTGTTGTAATTAAACGTTGCATACCAACAGTTAGTGTGTCCGTTGATATGGCCTGCTCCACCTATAGAGAGACCATCGGATACGAATGTCCAATCAGAGGACAAATTCTTGAAGAGATCAGTAAGGCTCTCACCCGCTGTACCACCAATGCTTACACCATTCTGGAAACAAACGGTCATACGCACATACGCATCATTTTTGCCAGTGTTTTTAACCTGAGGATCTTTCTCGTAGGAAATGCCGGGGACAATGTTTTCCATTTTTTTGCTTTGCTCGTTAGGATCCCAGTTGGGCTCTTCGATTTCAATCTTTACACTACCAACAGTAAACACGTTTTTAGCTTCGTCGGTGTCAGTGAAATACGCCAGGGTGCCGCCGATGACTGCCACTGCAAGCATCGCAACAGCCAGGCAAAGGGCTGTGATTTTCTTTTTCATAATGATATCCTCTCAAAATGTTTTGTTTTATGTATCCGTTAAACGGTTACATTCCAATTACGTCTCCGGGAAAGCGGAGGCAATGTTCGCCCAAGCTTCGGCTGGAGTGAACTCCTCGGTATTGTTTTTGTACAACTGTACTGCATATGCCGAGAATGTCAGTTTCGGGAGCACCGCTCCAGATTGTGACAAAGTATCCATCATCTCTTTGGTGATATTCTCGCTTACCTTCACCTCATGATTCTGGACGATAACAAATTCCTGCTCAATATTGAGCCGCTCGACTTTGCGGTAGTAAACCCCCACGGGAATACCGTCTGTTCCTAATCCTGCTGTCCATCCATTTTCTCCCTGATCTACTTGGTAGGCCAGGTAATCCTTAAATGCGGTTCCCGGCGGAAGAGATCCGATATCCTCGTCAATCTTTACGAAGAGATAGCAATCCTCACTGTTTGCGCCGATGGTCACCGGCGGATCGTTGATCGTTACCGTCCATCCGGGAATCATTCGCACAGTTCCCTCTTCGTTGAGATTGTATGTCGCAATGGCGTCATTTCCCAAGGAAACATTCACATTGCCCACGACAAACACGCTGCTGACTCCTCCGGTTTCAGCGGTAAGCCAAGCAACACTTCCACTGATGGCTCCCCCCACAATCAAAGTTACTGCAAAAAGCATAGCCAGCACTTTGGCATTTACACGCCGCTTTTTAACTCTCATGTCGGTTTCTCCTTTCTCACGTATTTTGCTTTTGGATATATTTCGACGAACGAAGCATGTCGCTCCGTTCGGAGAAATCAAGATGAATTTTTCTGGTTTTTTTCTTGCAGTTTGGCGCGACGCTCTGCCAATTGTCGGCGAACCTGCGCCTGTTTTTCCGCCGGAAGGGACTCATACCACGCCCGAAGTTCCTGCCGTCTTTCCTCTTCGGCTTTCACGGGATGTTCGGCAACATCTTTTTCTTCTCCGCAGGAACGTTTCTTTTTTTCCTTCCCCGACTCACCGAAAAGCAAATCGGGAAGAAACACAAACAGCACAAGAATGGCCCCAATCGATATCGCTATGTATGTGCCGGGGGGATTCTGAATAAACGAGGCAACATAGCCAAGATACGGAATAGTGAAAACAGGAGAGCCAATTATATTTCGATAATGCACCAATGTACCGTCTTCGGTATCATTCGCATCGCCTTTCGTG
>JBGVJO010000169.1:0-3252 GCA_045129535.1 Eubacteriales bacterium | reverse complement strand
CCGCCGTACCGTTCCGTGTTCAGCCGCACGTACATGCCGGCGCTTTCTCCCTCCGCATGCTCCTTGATTTTAAAGGTGGGGCTGTCGCTGTGGGAGGCGCAGATCATAAACCCGCGGGCCAGAACGGCGGGCACGGTGAAGGCGATGATAGAGGACTGATTTCTCGTCACGTAGTATTTTCCGCCGGGGAAGACAGTCCACGAGGTGCTTTCCGGCAAAGCGATATATCCGTTTTCCTCCAGGCGGTGGGTGATTTCTTCCACGGCGTGGAAGCTGCTGGGGGAGTGGCGCAGAAAATCGATCAGCTTTTCATTTACATTCATAACAAATCTCCTGAATGGCAATGCAGTATTCTGTATTGATTGTACCGCACCCGGGCCGCTTTGTCAAGCGATACGGGAGAACATCACGCCAGCTCGGAGAGAATGCCGGGCGCGTCCTCGCAGAAGCATCGGCAGTATTCCAGTATGTAGGGAATCTCCCGGGATTTGCATCTTCGCCCCTCGTATTCCGTGAGAATGGGGGCGTCCTTGGACAGAACAAGAAAATACTCCCGTCCTGTCCGATCCGTGAAGGCGCGGGCGGTGCCGCTGAAATTTCCCCGCAGCCGCCGACTTGCCAGCAAAAGATGGGACAAAGCGGAAAATACGTAGGCGTATTCTTTTACGGCAGTCTCTCTTTTTGGCGGTGCCTGCGCCGGCTTCTCTCCCTCTTTTTTCCCTGTGCCCAATTTGGTAACGAACATTTCGCATCCTCCCGATTTGCCGGGATACAGCTGGACGAATATCTTATCCTTTCCCGCATCAAATCCTGTCTGCGCCCGCGCATCGTCCAGAATGCACCGAAATGCCCTCCTGGTGGGGCCGCTGTCGCTGTCCATCGTGTCGCAATCCAGATTGTAGTGGCGCATATCGTCGGCGGTGAGCATCACCTTCAGCTTGTTTTCGCTGATGACTATCAGTTCCATTGTGTATATGCCGCTGTGCGGCATCTCCTTTCCCTCGATTCTCAGAGGCTTACTATCATTATAGTCTCACCCCGTCGGATTGGGTACCCCAAAACTTTTGGTAAATCAGTGGGAAACCGTCTGCGATATCCTTTTTCTTCCGTTTTGCCGCGGCTTTTTTCCGTTTTTCTTGAAGAAACGGAGTAATTTTTCCCGAAATGGAAAAAATACTTTTCTTTTGTTTCATTTTATAGTATAATGTCTTGCGTGTTTTCGTATCCAAAACAATCCTTGCGAGGTTTTTATGACAAATCGATTCAAACAGTGGGGCTCGGCTCTGCTGCTTCTTCTGACCGCAGTCATCTGGGGTGTTGCCTTCGTGGCCCAGAGTGTGGGCGGCAACAGTGTAGGTGCCTTTACGTTTTTGGCCAGCCGTTCCTTTATTGCGGGCTTTGCTCTGTTACCCGTGATCGCTTTCCGAAGCCGCCGATCCGCCGCTGCGGAAAATACACCTGCCTCCCGCCGTACGCTTTGGCTGGGCGGTATTCTGTGCGGTACGGCGTTGATGATCGCCAGCGCGTTTCAGCAGATCGGTATGGGAGACCCCAATACCACCGTGGGAAAAGCCGGCTTTATCACCGCTTTGTACATCGTAATCGTTCCCCTGGCCGGACTCTTTCTGAAAAAGAAGGTTCCCCTCAGCGTGTGGCTTGGTGTGGCGCTGGCTACTTTCGGTATGTATCTGCTCTGCATCAATGACGGATTGACCATCTCCTACGGAGACTTTTTGGTGCTGATCTGCGCGTTGTGCTTTTCCGTTCAGATACTTCTCGTCGATCATTTTTCTCCAAAAACCGACGGCGTGAAGCTGGCCTGCCTGGAATTTTTCACCTGCGGCGTTCTGTCCGCTTTGATGATGTTCATCACCGAAACACCCACGTGGGATTCCGTCCTGGAAGCGTGGCTGCCGATTTTGTA
The DNA here is from genome assembly GCA_045129535.1 of Eubacteriales bacterium. Lineage (GTDB taxonomy): Bacteria > Bacillota > Clostridia > Oscillospirales > CAG-272 > SIG701. The sequence continues at coordinate 1,328 of JBGVJO010000169.1, read as the reverse complement.
TGCGGGACTTTTCTCCAGCGCCATCGGCTACACCTTGCAGATCGTTGCCCAGAAGAACGTGCCGCCTACCGCGGCCTCCCTTCTGATGAGCCTGGAGTCCGTGTTCTCCGTTCTGGCGGGATGGGTGATTTTGGGTCAGGCTATGACGGGAAGGGAGCTGCTGGGATGCGTGCTTGTTTTCGCGGCGGTGCTGCTGGCGCAGATCCCCGTTTCCGCCTTCCGGAAACTGCTGAAAAAATAATTTCAAAAAAATGAAAATAACCCCTTGACAATCCGGGTGCGCCGTGCTATAATGTACAAGCGCTTTAAGGAGCGCACCCGATATGCGGGCATGGCGGAATTGGCAGACGCGCTAGATTCAGGTTCTAGTCGAAGCAATTCGGTGGAGGTTCAAGTCCTCTTGCCCGCACCAAAATAAGGACTACCGCAAGGTGGTCCTTATTTTTTCGTTTATCGAGGAAGGCAGAGGACTTGAAGGGCCGGAATTGAATAACATCTCCAAAATCAAAATTTAACAGTAAAACAGTCGATTTGTGAGCCGATTTGCCCGAATTTGTAACACATTTGTAACGCAGTATATATGTATAATTATGGCGTACTAAGAAACAGAATACTGCGTGGTATTCGGGGAGGATACTCAATGAAAAAAATCATTTATCGTTTGTCTGCACTCGTACTTATCCTGGTTGTCATGCTCAGCGGCTGCGCGAAAACTGTCGAAACGACGGCGCACGTTGCAGAGATTGCCAAGTACGGTAACCTGATACTGGATATTACCGGCGCAGAACTTTTCAATCAAGGCTATGAATACGGTGACGTTTTAGAGGTGCGTGTTGCGGGGCGTACGGTAGAGGTTCCGCTTTGTTCAAACTACAGCGACGTTGACAATGGCGTTGCCGTCCTGCGCGCCGCTTCTGACGATAGTCCGTTGGTTCTGGCTATCAATATGAGCGATTTCGCCACCACCTACGGAATTGCAGCGAAGAGCGCCATAGAGGAAGAGCCCGGCTACGAATGGGATTATCTGATACAAGCTCCCGTTGAGATCAAAATCACCATGAAGCAGGAAGGCGGCTATCGCGATCAGTGGCTCGTTCATCAGCTCGTTGGCAGCGTTGAGCGCTCGGACTATGCCCACCTGAGCGACGAGGCCTTCGCAAACTTCCGTGTGATCGATACCACGGGCATGGGTGCCGGCAAACTGTATCGCTCTTCTTCCCCCATTAACCCGGCCATCGGACGCAGTACCTACGCGGATAAGGCGGCAAGAGACGCCGGTATTCGAACCGTTATCAACCTTGCCGATCCCTCCAACGTCTATGAAACGC
>JBGVJO010000168.1:0-4457 GCA_045129535.1 Eubacteriales bacterium | reverse complement strand
GACAGCTTCAGCCCCAACTCACGAATCGTTTCAAACACCGTATGGATATTTGTACGCAGTGCCGTCAGATAATCCGGAATCAGCGACAACAGCTTTGGAGATGTATAAGAAACAAAGGAACAGTAGGAACATCGCGACGGGCAGAACGGAATTCCAATGTACACACTGCACGTACGGCGCAGCTCCGGGCGAATCAAACGATCCTCTGCCCGGGACACCGTTACCGCCAAGGATGCTTTACGCGGCGTGGTGAGGTATTTCTCGCTTATCCGCTTTGCTGCCGCATCAGGGGTGTAGCCGTACCGGATCAACTCCGAGGCAATTTTCGCCGGACGCACACCGGTCAGAATTCCCCACGGAGGACGGTATCCGGTCAGCGCAGATGCAGCCTCGTAGAAGGCGGCTCCCGCCGCAATCTGTCTGGCCTTTGCCAAATCGATTTCTGCCTCGGCGGCACAAAGTCCCTCTCGTGTTTCCGTTTTATCTCCCAAAGAAACACATACGCGCGCTTTGGCAACGTTATCCTCACAAACAACGTGAAAATGTGCCGCCGGAACGTCCGGGGAGGACACCTCGTTCTCGGGGAACTTCACCCCGGGAAAGAAGATCATACACAGTGTTTGCGCATAGTACGGCTTCAAGTCGCCGTCAATTCGTAATATCATAGGAACTCCTTATTTAGCGCGTTTGGGACCGCGCAGAACCTGGCTGTCCATAGGAATTGTCAATGGTCCGTCGTTCACAAGAGACACATGCATATGCGCCCCAAAGACACCGCGTGTCACACCGGGCACGCGCTCATCCATAAGCTCACAAAAATGCTCAAACAAGGCCTTTGCTTCATCCGGTTTTGCAGAATTCATAAAATCTGGACGATTGCCCTTGCGGTAGGATGCGAGCAAAGTAAAATTGGGCACAACGAGGATCTTGCCGCCTACGTCCGTTACGGAAAGATTCATTCGCTCATTCTCGTCCTCAAATACACGGAGCTTTGCAATCTTATCCGCAAGCAGCTCTGCATCCCTCCTGTCATCTCCTTCGGCAACGCCGAGAAGCAAAAGGAAGCCTTTGTCGCATTTTGCCACACATACGTCATCCACAGTGACGGAAGCCTCTTTGACACGTTGTAAAATAGCAATCATAATACTTTCCTTATATTCGTTAACCGATAGCGCGGGAAACGGTTTCTACGTTCCGGATCACACGCAAACGGGACAGAATGGAGTTGAAGTGATCCACGTTTTTACATCCGACAGTTAAATGGATCAGCATCGTGGTCTCACTGCGCTTCTGCGTGTGAATGGAAAGCAGGGATACCTTCATCTCTGCCAATGCAGTAGTGATCTCTGCAAGAAGGGTGATATGGTTCTCCGCGATGATCTGAATGGCAGACTCGAACACCGCCTTATTGGAGGCAGCCTCGCTATCCAGATCCCACTCGGCGTGCTTCCAGCGTGTGCGATTCTCCTCACTTTTCATACTGCTCAGTACGTTGGGACAATCCTTCTTATGAACCGATACGCCATATCCCTTCGTAACAAATCCGATCACGTCGTCACCGGGCAGCGGGTTACAGCACTTGGCAAACTTGACCGCGCAACCCACTTCCCCGTCGATAATAATACCACCGGTATGTGTATGACGTCGTGTTTCCGTCTTAACCTGAGAGACTTCCACAACCGTGGGACGGGAGGCCTCAATCTGCTTAACGTAACGGTCGTATTCATCGCGCAGTTTGGCCGCGATCTTGCTGAGCGGCATACCACCGTAACCGATGGTATTGTACATATCGTCCAGCTCCTGCATACCGATGCGGCGTGCAACACTCAACGCGATCTCTGCCTTCTCCGTATCGGTCAGCTGATGTCCATAGCGGGTGATTTCCTTCATCACCTCGGAGCGGCCAACCTGAATGTTCTCGGAACGTTTTTCCTTTTTGAACCACTGACGGATCTTACTGCGGGCCTCACTGGTGCGCACGATCTTCAGCCAATCGCGGCTGGGACCCTTTGACGTTGCGGAGGTAAGGATCTCGACAATATCACCCGTTTGAGGAATACGGTCGATGGGCGCAATCATACCGTTGATCTTTGCACCAACCATCTTGTTGCCTACACCGGAGTGGATGGAATACGCAAAATCGATGAGTGTAGATCCCTGCGGCAGGGACACCACGTCGCCTTTCGGCGTGAACACAAACGTTTCATCGTGGAACAAATCGATTTTCAGGGCGTGCATAAACTCGTCCGGGTCCTCTGCATCGTCCTCTGTATCAATCAATCTGGAGATCCAGGAAAGCTTGCGGTCGATCTCTTCCTTGCTCTGCTCACCGGATTTATACTTCCAATGGGCAGCCACACCGTATTCTGCAATATGATGCATGTCCCACGTACGGATCTGCACCTCAAAAGGAACGCCGGCCCGTCCGATAACGTTGTTATGGAGAGACTGGAACATATTCGGTTTGGGTGTGTAAATATAGTCCTTGAAACGGCCGGGGACGCTCTTGAACAGCTCGTGAATAACGCCCAGAGCCGTATAACATTCCAGCTCGTTATCCACGATAATGCGGAGAGCGTAAAAATCGTACACTTCATCAAAGCTCTTGTTCTGATAGAACATCTTCCGATAGATGCTGTATACGGTTTTAACGCGGCCCTCCAGCGTGAAGCGGATATTGTACTCTTCCAGCTTCTCGGTGATATATTTACGGACACTTTCCAGAAAATCGCGGTTTTGGCCGTATTTTTGCTCAATATCTGCGTTTACCTCGGCATAACCGATGGGATCCAGATATCCCAGCGCCAAATTCTCCAATTCCTGCTTGATACGCTGAATACCAAGACGGTGCGCCAAGGGAGCGTACACGTTCATCGTCTCCAGTGCCGTAGTGCGCCGCTTATGCTCCGGCTTCGCCGAAAGGGTACGCATATTATGAAGTCGGTCGCAGAGCTTGATAAAGATAACACGAATATCCTTGGACATAGCCAGAAGCATCTTACGGATGTTTTCCATTTGTGCTTCTTCTTTATCCTGGATATTGATGTTCTCCAGTTTAGTCAGACCGTCCACCAGCATAGCTACGCTTTCGCCGAACAGGCTCCGCAGGATGTCCAAATTGGTCTTATCGGGACAATCCTCTACCGTGTCGTGCAAAAAGGCAGCACAAATGGAATCCGTATCAAGTCCCAATGAGGCGACGATTTCCGCCACGGCAATGGGATGGGAAATATACGGATCTCCGCTGTTGCGGAACTGACCTTCGTGCAGTTTATCCGCATATTCGTATGCTTTTTGGATCTTTTCCAAATCATAACTTTTCCCGCTGGTTTGCAGCATGGAAAACAGTTTATCCGTATTCACGGAACTATGAACGTCATTGGACATATACTCACAACCTACTTGTTAATATTCTGTCGCGCACAAGCAGCGCAGCTTGTGCAAAACGGCCGATTTCTCCAAATCGACCTTGTCTTTGGTGCTTATGTATTCAAAGTGATAGATCTCTCTGTCCGGATCAGCTTCCGTAATACGGAGGATCCGCATCTCATCCAGGATCTGCAAAATAAACTTCAGTTTACTGTAGTTCATTTCCATCCCGTTTGCACGAAGAAAATGCCGCAGTGCACGTATGCTGTACACCTCGTGTCCAAGGGAGATCTCACGCTTTAATTTACTGTATATACAAACAAAATCATCGCGGACCGGGATCACCTGCTCTGCCTTTTCCGGGGAAATGGCACCGCCGTTTTCCATACAACGGCAAATATGCTCATATTCACTGTGCTCCGCGTATTCACGGGAAGCAATGGTCTGAGACAGTCTGTATTCCTTCAGAATCATCTGGAGTGAGCGGCGTCCCTGGAACTCGTTGATGTCCATGGTATACATCACGTCAATCTCATCACCGGGATAGACGTCAATGTCCGCCAGGCCATGACGGAAGTACATGGCAGTAACCGTATCCTTCCCTACTTCCAACTGGAAACGGATATGCTTTCCGGCGCCGACCGCGCTCACGTCAGCAATCCGAACACGCTCCGTAACAAAAACGGGAACCGGATTCGCTGTACCGTAGGGCTCCAAGCCGTACAGTTCTTCCACCAAAGCGAGGGAGATATCATCCGCACTCAACTCGCAATCCGCTTCGGACACGGGTTTGGGGAGACCGTTTTCAAAGCAAGCACGTGCATATGCGTTCACACGCCGTGTAAACTCGTCCAGATTTTCCCGACGCACCGTGAGACCGGCAGCCAACTCATGTCCACCGAATTTCTCAAGAATATCCGACGCGGATGACAGAGCATCCACCAGATTCATTCCTCTCACGCTGCGTCCCGATCCTTTTCCGATATCATCGGAGGATAGAGGAGAGTCGGAATTTCTGTCCGGAGAATCAAAGGATATCAAAATAGACGGACAGCCGTATTTTTCCGTAATGCGGGAGGAAACGATAC
>JBGVJO010000167.1:0-4626 GCA_045129535.1 Eubacteriales bacterium | reverse complement strand
GCGGGGCCGTCGGGCTCCACGGTGATCACCAGGGCGTCGTTATCGCAGTCCGCGGTGATGGATACGATGTGCTGATAATTGCCGCTGGTCTCTCCCTTCAGCCACAGCTGCTGACGGGAGCGGCTGTAAAAGCAAGTCAGTCCCTTTTCCATGGAGATGGCGAGGCTTTCCCGATTCATATACGCCAGGGTGAGAACCTGCTTCGTTATGCTGTCCACCACAATGGCGGGGATCAGCCCGTCCTTGTCAAATTTGAGTGCATCTATCTGTATCATTGGTAATACGTCCTTTCCGTGGCATCAATTCCGCATGGGGATGCCGTTTCTTATCAGTTCTGCTTTCAGGTCAGGGATGGCCACTTCATTGAAGTGGAAAATCGACGCGGCCAGTCCCGCATCCACACCGGGGAGCGTGGTGAACAGCTTGGTGAAATCTCCGATGCAGCCCGCACCGCCCGAAGCGATGACGGGAACGGATACAGCGCGGCACACCGCGTCCAGCATTTCCAGATCAAAGCCGTTCTTCACACCGTCGGTGTCGATGGAGTTGACCACCACCTCGCCGGCACCGGCATCCACACAGCGGCGGATCCATTCGATGGCCTCCATGCCGGTATTCTCCCGGCCGCCCTTGGCGAATACGCGGAAGACGCCGTCCACCCGTTTCACGTCCACGGAGAGGACCACACACTGATCGCCGTAGCGCTTGGCGGCCTCGCCGATGAGGGAGGGATTGCGGATGGCACCGGAGTTGACGCTGACCTTGTCGGCGCCGCACTTCAATACCCGATCGAAATCGTCGAGGGTGTTGATTCCGCCGCCCACGGTGAGGGGAATGAAGATGGTTCCCGCCACCTCACAGAGAATATCGGTAAACAGTGACCGTCCCTCCGCGGAGGCGGTGATGTCGTAAAATACGAGTTCATCCGCCCCGTTGTCGCTGTAATATTTGGCCAGCTTCACGGGGGAGGAAACGTCGCACAGACCGAGAAAATTTACACCCTTGACCACCCGTCCGTCCCGGACGTCCAGGCAGGGGATAATTCGTTTTGTAATCATTTGGCTACCTCAATGGCCTCTCGGAGTGAGATGGCGCCGGTGTAATAGGCACGGCCGATGATGGCGCCGTGCAGATTCTTTGCCGCCAGACGGCGAACGTCCTCGATGGCAGACACGCCGCCGGAGGCGATGACGTTCATTTGGAACCGCTCCATCAATTCTGCATACAGATCGTGGTTGGTGCCGGCCATAGCGCCGTCACGGGATATGTCGGTGCAGATCACGGTGCGAACACCGAGCTGCTCCAGCTTGGCCATGAATTCCATGGCGTCGGTTTCGGAGGTTTCCACCCAGCCGCGGATGGCCACCTTGCCGTTTCGGATGTCCACGCCGACGGCGATCCGATCGCCGTATTCCGCCAGAGCTTCCGTCAGAAACGCTTCGTCCTGCAGAGCGGCGGTGCCGAGGATCACCCGATCCACACCGGCACTCAGGTAGGCGCGGACGGTGTCCATGTTGCGGATGCCGCCGCCCACTTCGGTGAACAGATCGGTCTCAGCCGCCAGACGGCGGATGGTATCGATATTGGGGGTGGTGCCGGACTTGGCACCCTCCAGATCCACCAGATGCAGACAGGTAGCGCCACAGGCGGCAAAATCCCGTGCCACGGCCAGCGGATCCTCGTTATATACGGTCATCTGGTCGTACTCGCCCTTGAGCAGGCGGACCGCTTTTCCTTCAAATAAATCGATAGCAGGGAAGATCAGCATGTCTTGCCCTCCGTTTCACAGAATGCCCGCAGAATGTTCATACCCACGTCGCCGCTTTTTTCCGGATGGAATTGGCAGCCGAACACGTTGCCGCGCTGGGCGGCGGCGGTCAGGGGGGCGCCGTACTCAGCGGTGGCGATCACGTAAGGTGCACACCCCGTGGCATAATAGGAGTGAACGAAGTACACGTGATCTCCTTCGTTTATATAGCGGAACAGGGGGCTCTTTTCTCCCGGGAAGGAGAGGGCGTTCCAGCCGATGTGGGGAATCTTCAGCCCGGTGGGAATCACGTCCGCAATGGGGCGGATCTCTCCGGGAATCAGGCCAAGCCCCCGATGGGTGCCGTACTCGTAGCTCGTCTCAAAGAGGAGCTGCATACCGAGGCAGATGCCGAGAAGGGGCTTTCCGGCCTTCGCTTCTTCCACGAGCACCTCGGCCAGACCGCTGTCCGTCAGCTTTTTCGCCGCATCTCCAAAGGCGCCCACGCCGGGCAGGATGATTTTATCGGCCTCCCGCAGTACTTGCGGATCGGCGGTGACGACGGCGTCGGCACCGATGGCAATAAGGGAGCTTTTCAGGGAAAACAGATTACCCACGCCGTAATCCACGATGGCGATCATGCGAGGACTCCTTTCGTGGAGGGGATAGCGTCACGGCATTTTTCATCCACAGCCACGGCCGCCCGCAGGGTGCGGGCAACGGACTTGAAGGTTCCTTCAATGATGTGGTGGGAGTTTTCGCCGGCCATTTGGCGGATGTGCAGCGTGACAGCCGCACAGCGGACGAAGGCAAGGAAGAATTCCTTGACCAGTTCCGTGTCAAAGGTACCCACCTTTTCCGTGGGGATCTCCAGTGCATATCCCAGATAGGCGCGGCCGCTCAGATCGGCGGCGGTGAGGATCAATGCCTCATCCATGGGCAGGATCGTCTGGCCGTAGCGGCAGATGCCCCGCTTGTCCCCCAGGGCGATGGCAAAAGCCTGTCCCAGGCAGATGCCCACGTCCTCCACGGTGTGGTGATCGTCCACCTCGGTGTCGCCCTCGCATTTCACGGTAAGGTCAAACCTGCCGTGAGCGGCGAACAAGGTCAGCATGTGGTCCAGAAAGCCCACACCGGTGTCGATGTCGCACGAACCCGTTCCGTCCAGATTCAGTTTCAGGGTAATATCCGTTTCCGCCGTGCGGCGGGTAATATCAGCCATTCTCATTTTCTTTCCTCCAAAATAATACGAAGGGTCTTTATCAGCGTGTCCATTTGCTCTTTCGTGCCCACGGTGATTCGGTTGTATGCGGCGATCCGTTCTCCGTCAAAGTGACGGACGAGAATGCCACGCGCCTTCAGTGCGCGGTAGATTTCGCCGCCGTCCACGTCGGGATGACGGACGAAAAGAAAATTCGTCATAGAATCGGTCATCACGAAGCCCAGCTTCGTCAATTCCGCCGTGGCGTACGCCCGATTATCCATAATCGTACGGCAGTTGGCACGGGTGTAGGCTTCGTCCTCCATCACACCGATACCCGCCGCCATGGTCATCTGGTTGATGTTGTAGGGATTGGTGGAGTATTTGATCGTATTCAGATCCCGGATCAATGCGGGACAGCCCACACCGAAGCCCAGTCTTGCTCCCGCCATGGAGCGGGATTTGGAGAAGGTCTGCGTGACGAGCAGATTGTCATACTTGCGGACCAGGGGCACACAGCTTTCCGCCCCGAAATCCACGTAGGCCTCATCCACTACCACCACCGAGTCCGGATTGCGGCGCACGATCTCCTCGATCTGCTCCTTGGTCAGAGCGATGCCCGTGGGGGCGTTGGGATTGGCGATGAAGATGGTCTTGCCGATGCCATAGTAATCCTCTGCGCGGATCGAAAAATCCTCCGCCAGGGGAATCTTTTCATAGGGAACCCCGTTGATCTCCGCAAAGACGGAGTAGAAGCCGTAGGTGATGTCCGCAAAGGCGGCGGGGTGATCCTTGTCACAGAACGCCATAAAGGCGAAGTTCAGAATCTCGTCGGAGCCGTTGGTCAGGAGCACCTCGTCGTAGGTGACGCCCAATTGCTTGGCTACCGCCTCCGTCAGAGCGCGGCATTCCGGATCGGGATACAGCTGGAGATTCCCGGACGCCTCGGCGGCGTATTGTATTGCCTTTGCCGAGGGCGGGAAGGGGGATTCGTTGGTGTTCAGCTTGATATACTGTCTTGCTTTCGGCTGTTCTCCCGGGGTATAGGGAATCAGATTTTTATATTTTTCGCTGAAGAATCGGCTCATTTTTCCTCCTCCAGGCGAATCACGGCGCTCCTCGCGTGGGCCGTCAGTCCCTCTTTCTCGGCAAAGTAGGCCACGTCCTTGGCCACTCGGGCAAGAGCATCCTTCGTGTAGTAGGTGTACTGGGTCTTCTTCACAAAGTCATCCACGGAGAGGGGACTGGAGAAGCGGGCGGTGCCGCTGGTGGGGAGGGTGTGATTGGGGCCGGCAAAGTAATCGCCCAAGGCCTCGGGGCAGTTCCGACCCATGAAGATGGATCCCGCGTGGCGGATCCGATCCAGATAATCAAAGGGATTGTCCACGCAGAGCTCCAGGTGCTCAGGGGCTATCTCGTTGGCGATCTCGATGGCGGTGTCCAAATCGGGGGCCACGATGATCTTTCCATTCACGTCGATGGACGTCCGTGCGATCTCACTGCGGGAGAGAAGGGGAATCTGTACCTCCAATTCCGCCTGCACGGCTGCAGCCAGTTCTGCCGAATCGGTGACCAGCACGGCGGAGGCCATACGGTCGTGCTCTGCTTGAGAGAGCAGATCCGCCGCCAGGTGGCGGGGAGAGGATTTGCCGTCGGCCACGATGAGGATCTCGCTGGG
>JBGVJO010000166.1:0-2462 GCA_045129535.1 Eubacteriales bacterium | reverse complement strand
CCGCCGTACTTCTTGGCGGCGGACAAACCGAACACGTGGTCATCCTCGTTGATGGTACCGCCCACAGCGCACAGGCTGTTGTGGCAGTTAGTCATAGCGTACGGCAAAGGAAATTCCTTCATACCGGAGGCACGGGCGGTCTGGATGATACCCACGTAGGTAATATCGTGAGACACCATAGCGTCAAATTTGATTTTCAGATTCTCTTCGTCTCCCGAGATATTGTGGGAGGCAAGGATTCCGGCGGCGATGGTATTCTTTCTGGCCGCCGAGGCGGGCATATCGTGGGAGGGACGCACTTCCCCGTCTACCAGGTAAACGCCCTCGTTATGCAATTTGATCATTTCTGCATAACCCCTTTCCGTAAACTTCATTTTTACCTTATAATTATACTGTAATATGAATATTTTGTCAAGAAGCGGGAGACAAAATTGCAAAATCCACAGAAAAATCCACCAAACAAAAAAGCCGTCGGCTCACGCCGACGGCTTTTTATATAAATCTTACCGAACGATCTTGATCTCCACGCCGCGGTCCACTTCCTTCTCCGCATCCTGATACGGATAGGGGCTGACGGGCACGTCGAATACGGTGGCACCGGCGTGCACACCGGTCTGCTTGGTAAATCCGGTGGAGCCGGCGATGCCGATCACGTCGGCCTTCGCCACGGTGTCACCCACCGCTACCTTGATCTCGCTCAGGTGGCTGTACCAGCTCTTCAGGCCGTAACCGTGCTCGATGACCACGGTGTTGCCGCCCAGCTCGGTATATCCCGCAAAGAGGACCTTACCGTTATTGGCCGCAAATACGGAGGAGCCGGAGGAGGTGATATAGTCCACGCCCTCGTGGATGTAGATCTCACCGTTGGCCAGGATCTTTCTCTGGTGGCCGAAGCCGGTGGTGATCACGCCGTCATAAGCGCCCTTCTGCTGTACGGGCTGTGCGAACAGGCCCTCCCACAGCTGGGTGGGAGATGCGGTGCTTGCCGCCTCGGCGGTGGCTGCCTTGAAGTCCGCGATGGTCTTCTCGGTGCGGGTGGAATTGAGGATAGCCGCCGTTACGTCGTAGTTAAACAGACGTACACTGCGCTGGGTAACCTTCAAAGTCAGAGTATCGGTCACGCCGCCGTATTTCACGGTGAAGTTGTAATCCCCTGCACCCAGCTCACAGCGGATCGGCACCAGTGCCACGGCAACGCCGTTATCCAGGAAGAAGGTGGGGGTGTAGCCGATATCGGGGCTGGAGGTGAAGGAAATCTTGGAGGGATCCGTCACGTTGGTGGCGGAGATTACGGTGAACTCACCGGTCTGGATCTCCTTTTCGCCCAGATAGAAGGAGGCGGGGGCGGAAATATCCGCGGTGAATACGTAATTCATCTCGCCGAAGTAGTCACGGCTCTTGTCCTCGTACCACTTAGCGGTGATCTCCACAGCCAAGGTAGTGCTCTTATCGATGGACAACGCACCGATCTTATCGTACTGATCGTTGAACTTCACCTCACCGGAGGCCACGTCGGTCACCTTTACGTTGAAGTTATCGGGCGTGAGGGAGAATACCAGATCCAATCCGCCCTCCAGGGACAGAGTCTGCGCGTCCTGGGAAACGGCGGGGGTATTGTCCACGAAGTTACCGGAGGTATTTTTATACTTCCACTGGGCAGATACGGGAACCAGGGAAGGCTGACCGGACACCAGCAAGGTGGGTACGTCGGCCGCACGGTACAGGCTGACGGCGCAGGAGCTCTCGATGAACTGCTGTGCGTATTCCCGCTCAATGCGGTATGCCTCACCGGCCTCGTTCAGGTAATAGGCCTCGGTGGCGTCGGTGGAGAAGTAGTACTGATAATCCGCCTTCTTCTGAGCACTGCTCATGGTCACCTTGAAGAAGGGAGTACCGATCAGCGGATCGGGCAAGGAGCTTACCTTTTCCGCCGTTTCGTTCATCGTAAGGAACAATTCGATCACGTCGTTGTCGGCGCCGGATTTCCCCTTCTCAAAGGAAAATTCCTTACCCGCCAAATCCGAGACGGAGATGGCGCGCACGTTTTTATCGGAAACGGGTGCCTTATAGGTATTATTATAGGAAATCATCGCCACCAAAGAAGGGATAAAGATGGCAATGGCGCACACGATCGCCAGGATTTTCGATTGCAGTTTCATAAAACGGCTCCCTTTCACTTGTTATCAGGAATTGTCCGGTTCTTTATACTATATATTATAAATGGAAATTCGCCGAAAATCAAGCCTTTTCGATCCTCTTACGAAAAGTTCACTTTTTTCCCCGGCGATGGCCGCCGTGGGAAGTGTGCTTGCCCTGGCCCCGACGCTCCGACCCCCCCCGCTTACCCCGGCGGTCACCGTAGGAGGAGCGCTTGCCCTGGCCGCCCCGCTTATCGGAGGAGGGACGGCGGTCCCCACCCCGGGGACGTCTTCTTTCCTCGCCGCCGATAGCTCCTTCCCGGG
>JBGVJO010000165.1:0-9412 GCA_045129535.1 Eubacteriales bacterium | reverse complement strand
CCGCACCGGATCATATGAGCCGCGAGAATGAAAATCCCGCAGGGATGGGCTCCTCGCCCGAAACCTTCGCCGCCGACACAAAATATACGATGAACGTGCAAACAGAGCCGGCGGCCGTTACTGTCCTCCGAGCCGTGATCGGTACAGAGCGGCTGGACAACTGGCTGGCAAAAGAAGCGCCGGATGGCGACGCCGTGCAGGCTATCCTCCGTCACTTCAACGTACAGAGAGAAGATTTTCTCGCCGCCGCAGCGGACTTGAATCTGGAATTCACGCAACACGAGCTGAACGATCTGTTCGGAACCCCGCTGACAAATGAATAAAACCACCGCCGGTAGCAGCCGTAATGGCCGCCACCGGCGTTTTTTTGTTGGAATTATAGGGCTACTGAACGATCTGCCACACAGAGATGACAGGCTGGAGCCCTCTTGTGGATTGTCGAGCTTGAACAAAATAAACTCAAATAACAAGTCGAAAATTGTACACATTTTGCCATTTTTAGGGTTGACATCCCGCTCGAATCATTGTAAAATTAGGCGACATCCCGTGATACTCCAAAGCAAAAAAGGAGGATACTATGGAAATACTGATCAACAAGCAGCTCCCGCGAGAGCAGCTCTCCGAGCTCAGAAGCCATACTTCCCAGGATGATCCGATACTTTTCGCCGTAGTCGGCGACCTGTCGGATAAGGCACAATACTCCCAAACCGCGCTGGCGGTAACGGCAAAATGCTTCTTCACCTATAATTTCAGCACGGGATGTCAAAGCGAGATCTACCAGATCTCCGAGGTGGAAGACCTCTTCAACAAGCGAATGTACGGCAACGGTATTATGCGCGCGAAAATCGGTGATAACACCGTGGATATCTTCCGCTACACCTTCTCCGTCGCGGCTCTTTGCGATGCCGCCGCCCACTTCGTCAGAAGCGTCAAAAAAGGCACGCCCGTGGAGGAAGCCTTCAGCGGTATCGAGGCCACCTATGAAAAGATGCTCTCGGTCTGCCCCAAGTGCGGCCGAACCCTCTCCGCACCGGGTGTCCGTTGCATCAACTGTGAAAGCAAGCGGAAAATCATCTCCCGTCTTGCTAAATATATGAAACCGGAGATTGGAATCCTCATTTTCTCTGTGCTCATATCTGTTTTGACCACGGCGCTGGCGCTGGTCCCTCCCTATCTTACCAAAACTCTCGTTGACGATATTCTCGTCAGTGGGAACGACCATACATCCAACATCGAGCTTTTCGGCTCCTTCGGAATGTCGGCTGTCCGTGCTCTGATACTGATCGGTATCGCCCAGGCGGCAATACTGATCATCCGTCACGGGCTGGGCGCCGTGCGGGGCTATTACCTCCGCAAAGCCGGTGACAGAATAGTAAAGGATCTTCGTGACGACGTGTACGAGCATGCCCAGCACCTCCCCATGCGGTTCTACGACAAGACCTCCACGGGCTCGGTCATCAACCGCATCTCCGGCGACAGCGCTACTTTGCAGGCATTCATGCTCCGTATCACCCAGGAGGTAGTCGTTCAGTTCTTCAAGATGGTAGGCATTATCGTAATTATGCTGATCATGAACTGGCGGCTTACTATATATTCTCTCATCCCTGTTCCCATCGTTGCCATCGGTGCACGTATCTTTTCTAAGAAGATTGCCCCCTTCTATCGCCGTATCTGGAGACGCTCGGCAGCGGTTTCCGGCGTACTGACCGATACGATCCCGGGCATCCGTGTCATCAAATCCTTCACAAACGAAAAGAATGCCACGGAAATGTTTGAAGAAAAGACAAAGGAATGGTACGAAACAGACATCAAGGCGGGCAAGATCCTCAACGCCTACCCCGCCATCGTCAACACCTTCGTGGGATTCGGCTCCGTGGTCATCTGGATGCTGGGCGGCATGGCGGTGCTCGGCGTGAGCGGAGCATCGGTTGGTGAAATCACCGCCGGTATGCTGGTGTCCTTCATCTCCTACGCCTCCATGTTCTATGAGCCTGTGAACTTCTTTGCCAACCTGAACGATTCCTATCAGAACGCCCTTTCCTCCGCGGAGCGGATCTTCGATATTCTCGATGCCGAGGCGGAGCACGATTTCGGTAAGGGCAACGTTTTGCCGGAGGTCAAGGGAAAGATTGAGTTCAGAAACGTATCCTTCTCCTTCGACCGCACCAAAAAGGTGCTGAAAAACATCAACCTCGTAATTGAGCCCGGCGATATCGTGGGTATTGTCGGTACGACGGGATCGGGAAAATCCACTCTCGTCAATCTGTTCCTCCGGTATTACGATCACTACGAAGGAAAAATACTTCTCGACGACGTAGACATCCGCAAGATCGATATGGAATTTTTCCGTTCCTCCATTGGCTTCGTACAGCAGGAGCCGATGATGTTCCACGACACCATTTTCAACAATATCGCGTACGGGGACAAGCGTTACGGCGTGGATCAGGTCATTGCTGCCGCGGATATTGCCAACGCCCATCAATTCATCGTCCGTCAGCCGGACGGATACGATTCGGTACTGGGTGAGCGAGGCGTCGGCCTATCGGGCGGTGAGCGGCAGCGCATCTCCATTGCCCGCGCGGTACTTAAGAATCCCTCGATCCTTGTGTTCGATGAGGCCACCGCGTCGGTTGACTCCGAAACGGAGCATCTCATTCAGGAGGCTATCGAGCGTCTGATCAGCGGACGCACCACCATTATGATAGCACACCGTCTGTCCACCCTGTCCAAGGCAAACAAGATCGTCGTCGTTGACAACGGATCCATCATCGAATGCGGTACACCGGAGGAGCTTATGGCACTGAAGGGCAAGTATTACCGTCTGGTGCAGATCCAGACTATGTCCGACAAGGTCAAGGAAGACAAGGAAAAGGAGCGATTCGAGTAATGAGCGAAAGAATTTATTTTGACTCAGAAAAAGGGCGCATTGAGCGCGCCGATCTGTATCTCGTCAATCTCGTTTTCCACGACGGAACAGTTATGGAAAGGCTTGAACCTCGCCGTCTTTTTCCGATCACCGACACCGAACATTACATCTCTCTGCTGGACGATAAGGAGAAGGAGGTTGCCCTGATCCGCGATACGTCGGATCTGGATGAAGCCTCCCGCCAGGTTCTTGAGGACTGCTTCCGCGAGTACTATATGATACCGAAGATCTCACAGGTCCTGGAGATCCACGACAAATTCGGCGTCCTTGAATTTAAGGTAATGTCCGATCGGGGCGAGATTTCCTTCCGTATCCGGAATCGCCACAGCGACATCAAAAATCTCAACGGCACCGGACGGATCGTCATCCGCGACTCCAACGATAACCGATACGAGATCCCCTGCTTCGACGATCTGGACAGACACAGCAAGCGCTGCCTGTTCAGTTACGTATAACCGAGAGCAAACGAAAAGATCCCGCCAATGGCGGGATCTTTATTTATTGCTTCTTTATGCCTTCGGCAGGCTCCAATGATAGTGCGCCGCCAACAGGCGGATCGCAAGGATCACGGATGCGCCCAGAATCATGGCCATCGTGGCACCCAAGGGCGCCCACAGGGCGGCGCAAAAAATCGCGCCGATAATCGACGCACTGGCGTACACGTGCTTCACGAAGATGTAAGGCGTTTGTCCTGCCATCACGTCCCGCAGAAGGCCGCCGCCCACGCCTGTTACCACGCCCACGAACACGAGCAGAAACAATCCTCGATGCTCCGTGGCCGTATAGGCCCGCTGGATGCCCACCACGGTGAACACGCCCAGCCCCAAGGAATCCATCACCAGCATCAGAATCTCCCGCACCCGGCCGTAGGCCGTGAGCCAGCGGCGCACCGCAGGGAGAAACACGATCACGGATACTACGGCGGCTACCGCCGCGTAGATGGGATTCGTAAACATGGCGGGGGGAGTCAGTCCCAAAACCAGATCCCGAATCATACCGCCGCCCACGGCGGTGGTTAAGCCCAGAATCACTACGCCGAAAATATCCATTTTCTTGGAAAGTCCCGTCATAGCACCGGACACGGCAAAGGCCACCGTGCCGATGATCTCCAGTATCAAAAGAAATTCCGCCATCCCATTACCTCCGTCCCAAGGCCGCGTGAACCGTACGGGATATGGTGTAAAAATCCGTATGCTCCATATACCGCATAGCGATGGCGGCAATATCCGCAAAGGCATCCCGCACATTCGCACGAAGGGCGGCGCAGGTGCACAAAAATCGCAGGATCACGTACACCGCCGCCAGGGCACGGTACGCGTCGGCAAAGCTTCCGCCCTCCGTCGCATAGGGGAAGGACGCGTAAAACATATGGTTGGCCATAATGTTTCCGTAGTATTTTTCCAAATCGGGCAGATCCCTTTTCAGCTGTTCCTCCGTACGGGTAAACGCCGCGCACGAAGCCTCACTGACACCCTCCTCCATACAGAAGCGATGGAGCGCTTCCTCGGTGATATCGCACAGGGTAATATCGCCCCGGGCGAAAAATTCCAAAAGATCCCGGGCGTAGGTGAGGAATTCCGATACGGAATGCACGCAAAATCCGTCCTCGGCCACGCCGAGCAGATCGGCCAGAGTGCGGAAGCGGTCTCTCGTATCTCCCTCGGACTGCCACACCTCCACACAGCGGCGGCGCAAGGCAAATTGCTCCGGATCCGCGCCCGCGGGAGGCGCCGACTTTGTCTGCAATTCCGTCACCGTAAAGGGGAGAGGATAGGGCTCCTCCATCAGCATTTCAATGGTCTTCTCACAGCTGCCGGAGCAAACCGCCTCGGCAGGATTGCCCGGCCGTATGGCACGGGGATACAGCCGGCACACCGCCGGCTGGACGCCCTCTCCGCACTCCCGATGGAGCATACACCAGCCGTCGGCGTCCAGCATATGGCAGTTGCCGTCGGCGGAGGGGGAAATATAGGCATACTCCTCCTCGGTGGGATTCTCGGAAATATAGAACGCGGTATCGATCCGCCGTCTTAGTTCCGGCGAGCATTCGATGCCGAGCAGGCGGAAATACTCCGCCCGGGACAAGGTGATCCGCCAGCCGTGGCAGCAAACGGAACGGCAATCGCCGCATTTGCAGCGGAAGCGGGAAAAATAATCGGGTGCAAAAACGTGTACGGTATTCGTATGGGTATCCTCCCGGATATATGTAGAATAATGGATCAGCGGATGCCGCACTCCCCGACGAAGCGGGCAGTGGAATCCACCAGATAGCGTATGTTTTCCTCTTGCATCACCGTATCCCGGGGTGTATGAATCCGATCCATATACAATCCCATCCATCCCCGCTTCAGGGCGGCCACGCCCACGGACATAGGGAAATTTCCCTGATCGGAGGGATACAGAGTGGTGGAGGATTTTTCAAAATGGACGGTAAATCCGTCCGCTTCGGCAAAGGCGCTTGTCAGCGCACCGCCGTATTGCTTGAGGAAAGGCTTGCTCTGCACCAGCATCATGTGATCGCCGTCGGACACGCAGTCGAAATTGATCACGGGGGTGTTTTTCAGTGCAGCTTTGTGGGTCTTGAAAAAGAATTTGGATCCCAAAAGGCCGCTCTCCTCGTGATCGAAGAACACGAAGCAGACCTGCTCCTGCTGCGCAGGAGTCAGCGTCTCCATCAATTCACACAAAGTGATCACGCCGGAGGTATTGTCATTGACCGTGTGCTTATTGGGAGGGCCGAAAAGCATCATTCCGAAAAAGGACAGAAAGTACACGCCTAAAAACGTCCAATACAAAGCGAGGGCAGACTCCGTCACGAAGGACAAAAGCCATGCCGCGGCGCCGCCCAATCCCAAAAAGGGAATACACATAACGATGCTGTAACACAGATAAAACAGAATATTCTTCGGTGTGATAAAATTGGGGAAAGGCATCACGGCGCAGGTATCGTAGTGGGCGCCGAAAATCATCTTCGCCCGTGCGGGATCTCCCACCACCAGATTGCGGCACCGGGGGAATCCTCCCTCTTCCACGTGAAGGCGGGGGTATTTTTCTTTCATATACGCAATAAACGCCGTCTTTTGCGCGTGCGTTTTGCGAATCTGATACTTTTCCAGAATCGCCTTGCCGATCTCGTTCATGGATTTCCTCCTCAGGTGCGCTCCCGGCAGATCTTGTACAGCTCCTCCGCTGCCTGGCGGGTCTTGGCCACCACGTCGCCCTCTCCCTTGGGGAAGCAGTAATACAGGCACTTGCGGTCGCCGATACAGATCACGTCCCCGATCTCGTACCAGTAATAGTCGGAATACAAGCCGTAGGATGCCTTGGGACTTTGGGTATAGGACAATTCCCCGTCGCATCCCGTCAGGGTGAAGCCGTTTTCATCGTGGGTGAGACGTCCCTCGCCCACCATATAGATGGCCTTGAAATCCACCATCACGCCGATGTCCACGTCGGCCTCCAGCCGATAACTGCCGTCCAAAATCGACTGACGGACCTGTTCTCTTTCCCAATTGTACCAGTCGGGAATGTGAGAGAACTCCGTCTCCCCTTCTCTGGCGGCAAGAGAGCCGTACTCATCCAATTCCCACACCTTACCGCAAGTACGGCAAGTGAGGGTAACGCCCTCGCCTACCATATCCTCCGCGCCGCAGTGGGCACATTTATACAGTATGCGATTCAGCCCGTCCGCGCGAAAGGGCGCGTCGATCTGTACGTTGTTTTCCTTCTGCCAGGCGAAATTATCAAAGGTGAAGGCAGCGTCCAGCACCGCGTCCAGCTCGGCCACGGATTTTTCGGCGATCTCCTCGCGGGTGAGGATGCACTCCATTTTGGCCGTGACCTTCACCTTTCGCTTCTGCAGGCAGTTGTACAAGGGATCCCGTGCGAATGCGCCGTAGGTGCGAATCATCACCACCGGCACGTCCAATTTCTTCAGCAGCTGACCCAGCTGACGGGGCAGCGGCGTGGCACATCCGTCAAAGGAGTAGGAGGCCTCGGGATACATGAGCACGCTGTTCTTCTTTTCCCGTACGGCGTAGAGCATGTCCCGGATCGGCATAAGATCCGGCACGAATTTCTGGGTGGGGATACAGCCGATCTGCCGCATCAGCCACTCCTTACCCACCAGACCGTCCGAGGTACAAACGATATTGTAGGGCTTGGGATACAGCAGCTTGGACGCGATCTCCAGATCGATAAAGCTGGAGTGGTTCATCAGCACCAGCCAGGGGCCCTCCCCCGCCGCCTCCATACGGACCTTCTCATAGGAGAATCGGGCAGAGATCAGATCGGGAATGGCCGCAACCCGCACCACGGTGCGGAACAGCGGGTGGGGGCGGATAGGCTTTTTATGTTTGGGACGGGGCAACTCTTGCAGCTGCGTCCAGGATAACTTTTTCGTTTTGATTTTCATTGAGAGGTCCTCTTTCTGTCAGAATGGGGGACGAATTCTATACGTTTGTATTGTATATCATAATGAGAAAAAATTCAAGAATTCCCGATAAAATATCCGAAAATTTCCGTTTCCGTATTGACTTTAGCACTTTAGCGTGGTAAAATAGTAAAGTCATTGATAAAACAGGAAGGTACGTTATGAGTCCCCATCATACCGACACGATGAAACGACTGTTTCAAGCCATGCTTCTTCTGAAAAACGAAGAGGAGTGTTCCGCATTTTTGGAAGATCTGTGCACCATTCGTGAATTGCAGGATCTGTCCCAACGGCTGGAGGTAGCCGAAATGCTTGGCACGGGCAAAAATTATCAGGAAATCTCCAAGGCCACCGGGGCCAGCACCGCCACCATCTGCCGGGTCAGCAAATGCCTGAACTACGGCAGCAACGGCTACAAAACCGTTCTCGGCCGACTGAACGAAACGGACATCTGATTCCCACACACCCGAAAGGATCCACCCAATGAACATCGCCGAAACCATTTTGCAAAACGATGAAAAAGCCGTGTACCGTCTGCGGTCGCTGTACCGCTCCTACGGCTACACCCCCTATAAGATGAGCAAGTTCGAGGAGTACGATCTGTACGTCCGCAACAAGGATTTTCTTGTGTCGGACAGCGTGATCACCTTCACCGATAAGAGCGGTAAGCTGATGGCCCTGAAGCCGGACGTGACCCTCTCCATCATCAAAAACAACAAGGACGTCACAGACGGGGTGCAGAAGCTCTGCTACAACGAAAACGTGTACCGCATCTCCGACGAAAACGGCTCCTATAAGGAAATTATGCAGACCGGCCTGGAATGCATCGGACAGATCGATACCTACTGCCTGTGCGAGGTGTTGTCCCTGGCGGCACAGAGCCTGGGTGCCATCGTCGACGATTTCATACTCGACGTATCTCACTTGGGTATCGTTTCCGCCGTGCTGGATTCCCTGAAAGTATCCCCCGAGGGACGCGCAGCACTGCTGCGCTGCATCGGGGAAAAGAATCCCCACGGCATCAGCGAAATCTGCCGTCGGGAATCCGTTCCCTCTGACGGTGAGCGCATTTTGCGGGGCCTGATCGCCGCCTACGGCGAGCCTGCGGCCGTAATGGCAAAACTGGACGATCTTCTTCCCGCCGAGGTGGCCAAGGAAGAACGGCGGCAGCTGCGGGATATTCTCTCCGTCCTAGGTGAGACGCGGATCCGCCTGGATTTCTCCGTAGTGCAGGATATGAACTATTACAACGGCATCGTTTTCAAAGGCTTTGTGCGGGGGATCCCCACGGCGATCCTCTCCGGCGGACAGTACGACCGACTGATGGAGCGAATGGGCCGGAAATCCGGCGCCATCGGCTTTGCGGTATATCTGGATCTTCTGAAGGATCTCTCCAAAGCCATAGCCGACTACGACGTGGACACGCTGGTTTTGTATGACGACAAAACTCCGGCCGCTAAGATCGCTGAGACGGTAGAATCCCTAATCCGTCAAGGCAAACGGGCCGCGGCACAGCGCTCCGTTCCCGAAAAGATAACCTACCGCGAGATCGCGGATCTGAGAAAGTGAGGGGCAAGGGATGAATATGCTGAACGTTGCCCTGCCCAAGGGAAGATTGGGCGAGCGGGTCTACGCCATGTTTGAAAAAGCAGGCTTCCCCTGCCCTTCCATTAAAGAAAACAACCGGAAACTGATTTTTGAAAATCCGGAGGCGGGCGTCCGCTATTTCTGGGTAAAGCCCTCCGACGTGGCCATCTACGTGGAACGGGGTGCCGCCGATATCGGCGTAGCCGGCAAGGATATTCTTCTGGAGTACGAGCCGGACGTGTACGAGCTTCTGGATCTGAAGACAGGCATCTGCCGTATGGCCGTGGCCGCGCGGGAGGATTTCCGTGACGATCCCACAAGGCCTCTGAAGGTGGCCACCAAATTCAAAAACATCGCCCGCAATTATTACACCTCCGTGGGTCGGGATATCGACATCATCCACCTGAACGGATCCATTGAGATCGCGCCGATTCTGGGACTGTCCGACGTAATCGTGGACATCGTGG
>JBGVJO010000164.1:0-5212 GCA_045129535.1 Eubacteriales bacterium | reverse complement strand
TGTGGTGTACAGCCTCTGCAAAAAGGCGCTCTCCCGATCCTTGGCCACCAAGGTGGCGGCAAAGAGGGTCATAAACGACAGCCCGAACACGGAAATACCCGGCGTCAGGGTGTCGATTTCAAACAGGCTCACCGGAATATTGGCCTGTATGGCGCTGAGCAGAAACAAAAGCACCAACGGGAATCCGAGGCCGAACAGGAGGTTGAGCGGATCCCGCAAAATTTCTTTGGCGCACCGCGCGGAAAACGTCCTCATTCTCATACCTCGCCCTCCTTTACAATGGAAATCAACGCCGACTCAAAATCACGCGCTCCCGCCCGCTCTTTCAATTCCTCAGCCGTGCCCGTGGCCAACAGCCGTCCGTCCTTCATAATCCCGATGCGGTCGGAGAGCGCTTCCGCCTCTTCCATATAATGGGTGGTCAGAACCACCGTTATTTTTCCCCGCAAGGAGCGGATCACTTCCCACAGCTCGCGGCGGGCAAGAACGTCCAAACCAAGGGTGGGCTCATCCAAAAACAGAATCCGCGGCTCGCTGATCAATGCCATAGCGATGCTGACGCGCCGCTGCTGGCCGCCAGACAGCTTTCCGGCTTTTCTGTGCAGAATATCCTCCGGAATCAGCCGTCCCGCCAATTCCCCGATCTTCTCCTGTGTTTTCTCCCTCGAAAAGCCGTGGATTCCGCAGATCAGCTCCAGATTTTCCCTCACGGAAAGATTGGGTGCGACGGCAGTTTCCTGGGGCGACACGCCGATCAGCCGCTTCACCTCGTCCCACTCCTTTATCACGCTGTATCCACCCACAAAGGCATCCCCCTCCGTGGGCTTCGTCAGGCAGCAGAGCATTTTGATCGTCGTGGTCTTTCCCGCGCCGTTCACGCCCAAGAGGGAAAACAACTCCCCTGCCTGTATTTCCAGATTCAGTTTGTCCACGGCCGTCACACGTTTGTACCGCTTCCCAAGATCTACCGTTTTGATGGATTCCATCGGACGGACCTCCCTTTCATTCCTTACTGTTATCAGTATAACAAATCGTAATGAAAAAATGTTGGGTTTTGTCCCATCGGTCGTCTCCGCTGTCTGATCGGTTGCCAAAACAGATGAAAAAGCCCCGCCATTTTCACAAATGAGCGGGGGCTTACGTTTTGTATCAAATATCCGCGGTGTCCCAGTACCGGGCGCCGTAGCGGGTGATGAATTCCTTACGGGCACGTTTACTCTATTCTTATACCGCGCTCAAGATAGCCGAACTCGCCCTCTTCCCGAATCTCCGCCCACAGCGTTCCATCCGGATAATACAGGCGATAGTCCTGCTCGCCGATTCTCGCCGCGGTCAGGGGGATCAACTCGCCGTTCTCCCACAACCACAGCTGATCGAAGCCGCCGATCCGTTTTACGTCCCGATTCCACCGCCGGTAAAAGGGCACTTCCTCCACCGTCAGCGGCACCGCGTCAAAGGACAAGGGCGTCCCCTTCGCCGCCGCCAGTTTGGCGGTAAGCGTCCAATCCGCCGCGGCCACGGAAGCCACGTGCTCGTGATAGGGATAATTCTGCTCCGCCACGGGAAATTCCTTTACGCCAAGGAATCCCACGCGCCCATAGAACTCGGATTCCCTTTCCAGAATTGCCTGTGCCAGCACCCGATCCTCCCTCGCCGTGGCCTTGTAATCCCCGATCTCCGAGGCACAACCCAACAGGCACACAAACACCATAGCCCCGCTCACCGCCGCCATGGCCCGCCGACGGCGGATCAAGGCACGGAAAAACAGATCGATAAGAATCGCCGCCCCCACGAAGGAGGGCACCGTAGACCGCAGGGAAAAATAGGGACGCGCGATCACAAAAAAGGGAGTGATCGGCGCAAGGAACAAAAGCAGTCCCCACAAAAGAGCCCGCACCCATCCTTCCACGGATACGACGGTACAGCACCGCCGCGGCCAATGAAGCATCCCGTACCAGACGGCGAGTCCCGCGGCGGCAATTACGTACAGCCAGCCGCCGATGCCGCCCGTAGCGCAGGACACAAGTCCCCGCCAAAATCCCACGAAGGTGGTCCGCACACCGGCCGACAGAAAGGACATACCGATCTGCCGCGCCAAGTCGGGCAAAAAGACGTTGAAATAATAGGGCGTGTTGGGATAGAGCAACTCCATGCGGTCGGAAAGAGGGCTGTCCGCCGCAAAATGGGCTGTAAATCCGAAATAGACCCCCGCGCACAAAAAGGCCAGCCACGAAAGTGCTGCACGCTTCTCTTTCCAATAGCGGAGGAAAATCAGCCCCGACAACGTGAAAGATAGCACCAAAATCTGCTCGTAAAAACCGAAGGACAAGAGTTCCAACAGGAAATACAGCGGCACACGCCACCATTTCCCCGCATCAATGAATCGGCAGAGCACCGCCGCCGCACAGGCGGTGAAAAACAGTCCGCTGACCACACGGGTGGCGGCGGAAAGCCAATAGGTGCCCTCGCATCCCAGGGGGAGCAGCGTATAGATCACCGCGAAAACGGGTCCCACCGAAAAGAATCGGGACAGCACCCGCTGAAACAGCACGCAGGAGATTCCGTGCATCACCGCCATCAGGATCACGGCGAAAAATAAATTCCCCATCTGTCCTACGACGAACAGATCCATCAGCGCCGCCAGGGGGCGGGAGGAAAACATCCCCTCCCGGGCGATCAGCGCCCCGTAATCCACCGAGGTGGGATAGAGAATATACTGCACCGTATCGTCCAGTATCGGCTCGTAGCCGAGCCCGCCGAAGGAGGCCCGCAGAAGCAGAGCCAGAACAAAAAGCACCGCACAGGCAAGGGTGCGCCTTGTGCCCGTACTGCTGAAACGTGCGTGCAAACGGAACATACGCAACCTCCTGTGCGGTATAGATTCTATCAAATATCCGCCGTATCCCAGTACCGGGCGCCGTAGCGGGTGATGAATTCCTTACGGGCGGGCAGATCGTCACCCAAAAGGGTTTCAAAAATCCGCGCCGTAGCGGCCGCATCCGTGGGATTCACACGGATCAGGCGGCGGGTGGCGGGATTCATAGTGGTCATCGCCATCATCTGGGGATCGTTTTCGCCCAATCCTTTGGAGCGCTGGAGGGTATATTTCTGTCCTTCCTTCTCCAGGCGGGCCACGATCTCCGCCTTTTCCGGCTCGTTGTAGGCAAACAGGGTTTCCTTCTTTGTGGTGATCTCAAACAGGGGCGATTCCGCGATGTAGATCTTGCCCTCGTCGATCAAGGTAGGCAGGAGCCTATAGAAAATGGTCAGAAGCAGCGTGCGGATCTGGAATCCGTCCTCGTCCGCATCGGTACAGAAGATGATCTTCGACCACTTCAGGGAGTTGATATCAAAGGGAGCGGCGTCGCTCTTGACCTTACCCTTCAGTTCCACACCGCATCCGATGACGCGGAGCAGATCCACAATGATCTCGCTCTTGAAGATGCGGTCGTAGGTGCTCTTCAGGCAGTTCAAGGTCTTACCGCGGACGGGGATCACGGCCTGGAATTCCGCGTCGCGGGAGAGTTTTACAGACGTCAATGCGGAGTCACCCTCCACGATGTACAATTCCCGCTTGGTGGGATCCTTGGAGCGGCAGGAAACGAACTTTTCCACCCGATCCGCACCCACGCCCGTGGAGGTCTGGAGCTTCTTTTTCAGATTCAGTCGGGTGCTTTCCGCATTCTCGCGGGAACGCTTGTTGATGAGCACCTGATTCAGAAACTTCTCCGTTTCGGCGGGGCGTTCCATGAAGTAGATCTCCAACTGTTCCTTAAGGAAGGACGTCATCGCCTCGGCGATGAAGGTGTTGGTGATGGCCTTCTTCGTCTGGTTGGCGTAGGAGGTCAGAGTGGATTGGGAGTTGGTCACCAGGATCAGACAGTCCTGGATGTCCTGGAAGGTGATCTTGGACTCGTTTTTGTTGTATTTTCCCGCGGCCTTCAGTTTTTTATCCACCGCATAGGTGAAGGCGGTGCGCACCGCTTTCTCCGGGGATCCGCCGTGCTCCAGAAAACTGCCGCTGTGGTAGTATTCCAGCACGTTGACCTGTCCCGACACGCAGAAGGCAATCTCCGCCTTCAGCTTATACTCGTCCTTGTCGTCACGGTCACGGCCCTTGGTCTCCAATTTCCACAGCATGGGCTCGGTCATGGCGGTCTCGCCGGCGATCTCCCGGATATAGTCGGAGATGCCGTTTTCATAGAGGAAGGACTCCTCGGAAAATTTGCCGTCCTCCTCCTCAAAGCGCACCACAAAGGTGATACCCGCTGTCACCACTGCCTGGCGATGGAGAGTATCCCGGAAGAATTCTCTCGGGATAGCCGTATCGGTGAACACTTCCAGATCGGGGCGCCATTTTACGGTGGTACCGGTGCGGGGCTTCTTGCCGGGGATAGGCTCTTTCTCCAGTTCGGATACGGGCTCACCCTTCTTAAAGTGGATGGAGGACGCCACCCCGCCGGAGCAGGAGATAACGTCCATGTATTCGCTGGAATACTGGGTAGCGCAGGCGCCCAGGCCGTTCAGACCCAGGGAATACTCGTAAGCGGCGCCGCTGTCGTTGTTGGCGTACTTACCGCCGGCATAAAGCTCGCAGTAGACCAATTCCCAGTTGTAGCGGCCCTCGGTTTCATTGAAATCCAGCGGCACGCCGCGGCCAAAGTCCTCCACCATAATGGAGCGATCGGCAAACACCGTGGTGATGATCCGATCGCCGTAACCCTCGCGGGCCTCGTCCACGGCATTGGAGAGAATCTCGAAATAGGAATGCTCGCATCCCTCCAGACCGTCGGAGCCGAAAATAACGGCGGGGCGTTTGCGGACACGGTCCGCGCCCTTCAGCATGGTAATCGACTGGTTATCGTATTGGGGTGTTTTCTTAGCCATAATTCCCTCGTATCATTCGTATTTTGCGCGGGATCAGTCCAGCCCCGCCCGCAGCAGGACGGAGTCGGCGGAGGATGTGAGACTATCGATGTTATACAGTACCAGCACCCGGTCTGCCCCGTATTCGTCGATCAGGGCGGCGGTGCTCTTTTTGTAGTAGCGGATATCCACGATCAAGAGATCGTAGTGCTGGGCCAAAAACGGCACGGCGCTGTGGGCGAAGCTGTCCTTGATGAGAAGCAAGGTGGGACGGTCTTCCCCGCCGTTTTTCGTGACGGTAACGAGAGCGTTGTTGCCGCCGATAAAGGAGGAATACTTGTCCTTT
>JBGVJO010000163.1:0-2248 GCA_045129535.1 Eubacteriales bacterium | reverse complement strand
AATTTGGTGATAAAATTCTCCGATTTCGCCTTGCGGGCGGATGCGTTTTCCACCAATTCCAGAATTTTCGACACGGTGGACTGATCGTAGGGCTTGGTAACCCGGATTCGCAGCAAGCCCGACTGATTGATGCATCCGCTGACCACATTATCCCCTGCCCGAGTCGATTTAGGAACGGACTCGCCCGTCAAAGCGGAGGTGTCCAAATAGGATTCGCCCTCCTCGACCACACCGTCCAGGGGAATCTTCTCCCCGGGTTTCACCACGATCGTTGCCCCCACGTCTACCTCGGCAGGATCCACTTGGGTAAGGACACCGTCCCTCTCCACGTTGGCGTATTCGGGACAGATATCCATCAGTGCCGCAATGGAGCGGCGGGAGCGGGACACGGCACAGCTTTGGAACAGCTCGCCGATTTGGTAAAACAGCATAACGGCTACGCCTTCCTCATAACTGCCGGTGGCAAAGGCACCCACGGTAGCCAGTGCCATCAAAAAATTCTCGTCAAACACCTGACCGTGGGCGATATTCACCGCCGCACGCCACAAAATATCCCAACCGATCACCGCATAGGGGAAAAGAAACAACCCAAGCTTCCAAAATCCCCCCACCGGCGCAAGAAGAGCGGCGGCAAACAGCGCCGCCGCGACGAGAATACGGATCAGTACCTTTTTCTGTTTACGCGTCATAGAATCACATCACCACTTGGCAATCGGGATCCACACGGCGGACGCACTTCACCGCTTCCCGGACGATCTCCTCAAAACGGGCATCGTCGGCGGTAAGGATCATCTTCTGCGTGAGGAAATTCACGTGTACTTCCGTGACGCCCTCCAGTTTATGGATGGCATCCTCCATCTTCCGCGCGCAGTTGGCGCAATCCAGATCCTGCATCTTATATGTTTTCGTCATAATTTTTCTCCTTATATGATTACAATACTATATTATTCATCCACGTGATCCATTCCCTGTCCGAGAATGGTACGAACGTGATCGTCTGCCAGGGAGTAGAACACGATCTTCCCTTCCTTGCGGCCCTTGACCAGTTTATTGGTACGAAGTACACGGAGCTGGTGAGACACCGCCGTCTGGGACATATCGAGAAGCTGCGCCAGATCGCCCACGCAAAGCTCCGCCCCAAATAAAGCGTACAATATCTTAATACGGGTGGAGTCGCCGAATACTTTGAACAGCTCCGCCAGATCGTACAGATCCTCCTCCGCCGGCATCTCCTCCAGCAGTCGGTTCACCGTATCCTCATGCACACACAGATACTCGTTTTTCTCCTCTTGTTGCATTCACTCACCCCCAATCACTTGAACATCTATTCATATGATATAGCGTTTGAAGAAAAATGTCAATACGTTTCGTTATATTTTTTGTCTTGCGGCAAAAGATTTTCAAATAATCAATGATTTTTCTTCCGATATGGTGTACAATAAAGAAAGTCAAAAAATTTTTTATAATTTTTGTGACCGATCGCACCCTCCGTGCGTGTTACGTATGAAAGGAGCCGTAGAGATGCCGACAGATTTACCGCAGCTCACACCGGAGCAGGTCTACGATACATATGCCGATATGCTCTACCGCGTATCCGTTTCCATCCTGCAAAGCCGGGCGGACGCGGACGATGCCGTGCAGAATGCATTTTGTCGGTATTTGGAAAGTGCTCCTTCCTTCCGGGACAAAGAACACGAAAAAGCGTGGCTGATCCGCGTAACCGTCAACCAATGCAAGGATCTCTTGCGGCGGCGGAAAATACGCGCCTGGCTTCCCTTTGATGAACTCCCCGAGATGGCCGCCCCCGAAACGGGATCCCCTGTACTGGATGCCGTGGCGGCACTGCCGGACAAGTATCGGGAAGTGGTGATTCTGTATCACCTGGAAGAAATGAGCGTCCGTGAAACGGCCGCCGCCCTCACCCTCTCCGAATCCGCGGTAAAGATGCGACTTGCCCGGGCCCGAGAGATGATGCGGGATTATCTTACTGAATCGTAAAGGAGGATACACGTGAACAACCGCGATTTGCGCAGTGATGACGTACTGGACGGTCTGTTTGATTCCGCCAGGGAATCCTACAGAAGCATCCATGCTCCCCGCCATCTTCGCGCACGAGTGCTGGCACCGCGTGAAAGACGGAATCTGCTTTCCTTTTCCGTGATGCGTCCCGCAGCCGCATTGGCAAGTATGGCACTTGTAGTTGGCTGCGTACTCCTTGCGCTGCCGAGAGCCACCTCGCCGTCATCCC
>JBGVJO010000162.1:0-6791 GCA_045129535.1 Eubacteriales bacterium | reverse complement strand
GAACATGTGGGGCGCTGCAGGCTACACCGATGAGAACGGTAACGAGTGCCCTGAGTGGCTCGCTATCACCGACGAGACCGTTTACAACAACGCTGACGGTTCCGATTCCGTTTCCGGTAAGTTCCTGTATGACAACTACGGCGCTTACCTGGAAGTTGGCACCGGCTATGACGCAGCTGTTTACGTAGAGAACACCAACCGCAACGTAGCATGGGATACCGTTGGTATCTATGCAGTTGAAGGTGAGAACGCTATCGTTCTCTGCCTGGATAAGACCTACTCCTTCCTGAAGGATGACGGCAGCCTGTCCGTTTGGGCTCCCTACTACTTCTCCAGTCTCCCTGTAGTTCACAAGGCTAAGTACGAGGCTTCCAAGATTGCTCCCGCTGACGGCGCAACCCTTTGGACTTCCAACTACAACTCTTCTCTCGAGACCACCGCTAGCTGGGGTCCCTACAAGCTCGCTGAGTTTGAGGCAGGCTCTCACTACAAGCTCGTGAAGAACGAGAACTGGTACGGTTGGAACATGGATCAGTACGCTAACCAGTACAACATCACCGCTATCAACTGCCGTAAGGTTGAAGAGTTCGCTACCAAGTGGATGGGCTTCCTGAACGGTACTTACGATGATGCTTCTCTCCAGACTGAGAACGTAGCTGAGTATCTGGATTCCAAGTACGTTTACTTCACCTCTACCTCTACCGGTACCTTCGGTATGCAGCTGTACTCCAACCTGGCTAAGCTGAAGGATAGCGGCAATAACAACGGTATCCTGGCTATTCAGGAATTCCGTCATGCATTCAACCTCGCTCTGAACAGAAGCGACATCGTTGAGAAGATTTGGCCCGGTTCCTCAGTTCCTTGCTTCGGTCTTTTGAACGTTGCTTACTACTACGATATCGAGAACTCTCCTGAGCTGGAAGACGGCGGTCAGTACCGCAACGCTACCATCGCTAAGGAAGGTATCCTCCGTGCATACGGCTTCGAGCAGGATGCTGACGGTAAGTGGTCCAGCGGCGATCTGAAGGATCTGTCCACTGACGACGCTTACGAGGCTCTGACCGGTTACAACCCTGTTGTTGCTAAGCAGAAGATGCAGGCAGCTATCGACATCCTCCTCGCTAATCCCGAAGAGTATGGCTACGATCCTACCAAGAACATCACCCTCGTTTACGGTTCTTCTTCCGATACCGATAAGCAGAGATTCAGAGCAAGCTACCTCCAGGACGTTCTTGACGAACTGACTGCCGGCACCGCTCTGGAAGACAAGATCGACGTTGTATTTGATGCATCCGCTGGTGCTCAGTGGGCAGAAGCATTCCGTACCGGTGCTACTCAGATCGGTTTCGGTTACGGCTTCTCCGGCAACGCGTTCAATCCCTTCGATATCATTGGCGCATTCGTTAACCCCGATGACGATCTCAACTACCACATGTACTGGGATACTTCCGCCATCGACCTGACCCTCACCATGCCCGCAGGCGATTACGAGGGCGCTGGCGAGACCATCACCATGAGCATCCAGAACTGGTACTACTGCCTCAATGGCCTTGCAGCTACTGAGAACCAGGCTAAGACCTACAACTGGGGCGAAGGCTTTGCTCCTGTAGAAGCAAGACTGATGATCCTCTCCGCTCTGGAAGAGATCACCATCAAGGAGTCCCGTTCCGTAATGCTGATCGCTGACGGCGGCGGATCCTTCCTCGGTGCTAAGTTCTCCTACTTCTCTGAAGACGAGCACACCTTCATGGGCTTCGGCGGTATCAGATACATGGAAGTTAACTACACCGACGCTGAGTGGGCTGCATTCGTTGCTCAGAACAACAACGACCTCTCCGCAGAGTACAAGAAGTCCGAGTAATTTCAGGTAACTGATTACTCAGATCATATGAGTTAATGCCAACGGCGGTGAGCCAAAGTGCTCACCGCTTGTTTGGCTTTTATTCAATATGAAGAATTTTACAATATTTCTAGCGTATTCCCAACCCCGCAACCGTGCGCGGCAAGACTGCCGCAAAGTGAAATAATAGTGTAATACCGGTTTAATAACGCCGAAAATGGCAAACATAAATCAGTAGAATTAAGTTGTTTTTACGTCAGTTTTTGCAGTGCGCAGCATTAGTGCGCACACATACTTACAGAGAACTACTCTTTTGGGCTCGAACACTATGAATTAGAAAACAACAAAACAGAGGAGAAAAACCTATGTATATGTTTAAATATGTGTCGAAGCGTTTGGGCTTGATGTTATTCACATTCTTCATCATTTTCACGATGTGCTTTGTGCTTATCAAGCTTCTGCCTATCCCCACGAACGCTCTCCCGGGACAGGACCCTGAGATCATTATGAAGACTCTTGAAGGTCGCGGCTGGATCACCAACATCAAAGAAGGTGAGAACGGTGTCTGGACCTATGACCGTGTGCCGATCTTCATCCAGTTCGGAACCTATATCAAGAGAATAGTGACGCAGGGCGACTTCGGTATCGTAACCACCTACGGTGAGTATCTGAACATGAATATCTGGAAGGTATTCGTCAGCCATCTCCCGCCCACAATCCTCATCAACATTTATTCTACCCTTATCGGTGTACCGATCGGTCTTGGTTTGGGTATTTTGGCTGCGCTCAAAAAGAATAAGTGGCAGGACCAGGTAATCAATATTTTCATTATTCTGTTGATATCGGTTCCCTCTATCGTATTGGCGCTGATGATCCAGTACGTGTTCTGCTTTAAGCTCGGATGGTTCCCGCTAACCATGTCAACGAGTAACGATTACTTCACCTGGGAAGTATTCCGCTCCATGATCCCGGCCGTATTTGCTCTGTGCCTGGGCTCTATTGCAGGATATGCCCGTTATACCCGTGCGGAGCTTTCCGAGGTGCTTACCGGTGAGTTTATGCTTCTGGCAAGAACCAAGGGCCTTACCAAGAGACAGGCAATCATGCGTCACGCCATGCGTAACTCCATGGTCGTAATCTTCCCCTCGATCCTCAGTGAGTTCATCTCGGTTCTTTCCGGCTCTCTGATTATCGAGAAAATGTTCGGAATCAACGGCGTTGGCGGATTGTACCTCAACTCCATCACGTTCCAGGACTATGACTTCTTTATGTTGCTGTCGGGCTTCTATACCTTGGTAAGCCTTACCGCCGGTATCGTTATCGATATCAGCTACGGCTTCATCGACCCGAGAATCAGAATGGGGGCTAAATAATTATGAATAATAATTTTAATAATATCCCCGCGGAAAAGTTCCAGTTTGCTACCAGAAACGATCTGTATCATGACAGCAAATTTGAGACGAAGCCCGTAAGCTATTTCCAGGGTGCGTTCAGCCGCTTCTGCAAGAACAAAGGCGCGGTTGTCGGCGGCGTGGTTATTGCCATTCTGGTGCTCTTCGCCATCCTGGCACCCTTCTTTACCCCCTTCCAGCCTTCCTACTACGATATGGTGTATGCTTACGTGACCCCCAAGACCAATCTGTTTGCGAACAGCAATATCGGCTTCTGGGACGGCTGCAGAGTAAAGGAAACCAACTATATCGGCTATCTGAAGGACTACGCTCTTGCCTCCGAGACGGGCAGAGAAGTCATCAAGAACGGCGAGTATGAAGTCAGCGAAGACGGCTCCAACTATACCTACCGTTACGACACCTATTACGGTGTAGGCTTCGGTAAGTACAAGATCATCTCTGTGGAAGAGTTTAACGATATCCAGAGATATCAGGATGAAACGGGCCGGCAGATTCTGTATCCTATCGTTAAGGTTGCTGACAGACCCACGCTGGAAAAGAATAAGTACGATGCGAACATCTACTATAAGGTGGAAAACCCCAAGGTAGCCACCCTTCGTCCCAAGGTTGACAAGAACAGCGAGATCATCAACAACTATTGGAAATACGAAGCGGGCGAAGAAACCAACGTTATGGCTGAATACAATTCTCACAGAATCGAAGGTGAGAATGGCGTAGAGGAAAACGGCAAGCAGTACTTCTACGTGTACGGCCGTAAGGTAGACGGTGGTATTGAGGTAAGAGCTGAATACTACGAATACTACATCTACCAGCACAACGAGATCAAAAAGGATGGCATCAAGGAGCCTCTCTTCCTGTTCGGTACTACCCAGACAGGTAAGGACATCTTTGCATGCCTTGCATACGGTGCAAGATTCTCCTTCGTTTTCGCATCCATCGTTGCAGTAGCTAACTTTATTGTCGGCGTTATCTGGGGCTCTATCTCCGGTTACTTCGGCGGCAAGATCGACCTCTTCATGGAGCGCTTTGCCGAGATCCTCGGCTCCGTGCCTACCATGATCGTCATTACCCTTTTGAAATACCATATGGGTACGTCCAGCCAGGCACTCGTTCTGTTCATTGCATTCTTTGCAACAGGATGGATCGGTATGGCGGGAAGAACCCGTATGCAGTTCTACCGTTTCAAGAATCAGGAGTACGTCCTGGCGGCAAGAACGCTGGGTGCCCGGGATACGAGAATTATGTTTAAGCATATTTTCCCGAACGGCCTCGGTACTATCGTAACCAGCTTTGCTTTGGTAATTCCCTCGATGATCTACTCGGAGACCAGCCTTTCCTATCTGGGTATCATCAACCTGGAAGCAGGAAACACCACCAGTGTGGGTACTCTGATCGCAGCGGGCCAGCAGTCCATTATGGCAAATGCCGGATACGTGGCACTCTTCCCCTGCATGTTCCTGATTCTCTTGATGCTCAGCTTCAACTTGTTCGGTAACGGATTGCGCGATGCGTTTAATCCATCCCTCAGAGGAACGGAGGATTAAGCATGAATAAAGAAATCAAATTGTCAGTAAATGATCTTAAGGTCTCTTTCCGTACGGATGCCGGTAAGGTACAGGCAGTACGTAACATTTCCTTCGATCTTTACAAGGGTGAAACCCTAGCCATCGTTGGTGAGTCGGGCTCCGGTAAGTCCGTAACCTCCAAGGCAATCATGGGTATTTCCGCCGTCAACGCTATCTATGAGGGCGGCGAGATTCTGTACGACGGACAGGATCTGGTGCGTATCCCCGAGGAGGAAATGCACAAGCTTCGCGGCGATAAGATCGCGATGATCTTCCAGGATCCGTTGTCTGCCCTTAACCCCATCATGCGAATCGGTAAGCAGATTACCGAGGCAATGCTTCTGAAGAATAAGGCAAACCGCAAAGAGGGCCGCGTTACCTTTAACAAGACCCTGGCGGAGCTGTCTGAAATGATGAAAAAGGCAGTTGCCGAAAAACCTGGCACCGACGTTTCCGTTGCGGAAATTGAAAAGTATATCAAGACCTTTGATGAATTCAACATTCAGGCAATCAAGCTGGAAAACAGCTACAATGCTTCCCGCACCGCTGCTGAAGAAATGATCGCAGCAATCGAGGACTTGCTTTTCCTCATCGAGAAAAAGCAGAAGGTCGACGTGGTGGCAACGCTTGGCGATATCAATCGTATGCTTAAGATGATCACGGATAAGTACTTCGCAGCGAAGTACGCCGAGACTCTGAAAGAACACGTAGCGGCCATTGAGGGCGCGATTCGTGCAGAGCGTACTAAGGTGAAAGTCGTTGTTTTCACTAAGAAGTTCGTGGGCGAGGCGTCCCCCGAGACGGTTGAAGTGCTGAAGGCACTGGAGAATACCGCGAAGGAGATGCTTGAGCAGACCCCGTACAACTTCTTCCGTATCGGTTACTACGTATACAAGAATCCCGAAACCGATCTGAGCCAGATGCCCGCAGAGGAAGCGAACGAGATGGCTATCAAGTTCCTGCGGGAAGACTATATGGATTCCTTCATTGCGCTTGAGAAGATCGCAGTACAGTATTCCTTTGACAAGACTATTGAGAACAAAAAGGCCGCAATCGAGGCACTGGATAATGCGATCCGCTTCTTCC
Source organism: Eubacteriales bacterium (assembly GCA_045129535.1). Classification (GTDB taxonomy): domain Bacteria; phylum Bacillota; class Clostridia; order Oscillospirales; family CAG-272; genus SIG701. The sequence continues at coordinate 888 of JBGVJO010000162.1, read as the reverse complement.
GCGCAGGTGGTTTCACCGCCCAGGATGCCGATGCGACTTGCAAGAGCGTAAACAAGAGCGTTCTCGCGGCGATCGATCCTCTGGCCGTTATCAAGGATAACGTGGCGTATACCTTTGGCGGTGCACTGGAAAGAGAAGTAGAGAAGTACTTCTTCTATATCAAGAACAATCCCAAGGAAGAGGCTCGCTTTGCGCGCCAGACCGCTAAGAGAGACGCTTTGATTGCCCAGGGCAAGAAGGTGGACTGGAAGATCGTTCCTAAGTCCGTAATCGAGCCCGAGGTGCAGATCGAGACCATCGTTTCCGTCCTCACCCGCGTGCTCAATAAGTTCAAGGCAGACGTTGAGGCGGCAGACAGCTTTGATGCCGATAAGCGCTGCGTAGAGATTATCGATTACCTCAAGGAAAAGGCTTCCCAGGTCGTTTACACCCTCACCAAGCGGATCGCAAAGGAAAAGGCGATCAAGCTCATGGAGGAGGTAGGTATTCCCGAGGCGAGAATGCGTTACAGACAGTATCCGTTCGAGTTCTCCGGCGGTATGCGTCAGCGTATCGTTATTGCCATCGCTCTGTCGGCTAACCCCGATATCCTCATTTGCGACGAGCCTACCACGGCACTGGACGTTACCATCCAGGCACAGATCCTTGAATTGATCAACCGACTGAAGCGTGAGCATAATCTCTCGATTATCTTTATTACCCACGACCTCGGTGTCGTTGCCAACATGGCGGACAGAATTGCCGTTATGTATGCGGGTAAGATCGTAGAGTACGGCACATCGGAAGAAGTGTTCTATAATCCTCAGCATCCATATACCTGGGCATTACTTGCTTCTATGCCTGACCTTGACACCAACGAAAAGCTGGATGCAATTCCGGGCACACCTC
>JBGVJO010000161.1:0-1975 GCA_045129535.1 Eubacteriales bacterium | reverse complement strand
CTGGGATTTTCCTCGGCGATTTTGAAAAAACTGAAATTTTCCGAGGGCGGCATCCGTGTCAACGGAGAATCCGTTACCGTGCGCTACGTGCTCCGCGAGGGGGACGTGCTGTCGCTGGCCATGGACGATCGGGAGGAGGACGTCAGTCCCTACATCGTTCCCGTGGATTTGCCCTTGCCGGTGGTGTTTGAAGATGACTGCGTGACCGTAATCAATAAGCCGCCGAATATGCCCTCTCACCCCTCCTTGGGCCATCCCCTGGACACCGTTGCCAATGCGTTGGCCTATCGGTATCGGGCGCGGACTTACGTGTTCCGTCCCGTCAATCGACTGGATCGGGATACCAGCGGCGTGATGCTGACCGCCAATACCAAATTGGCAGCCCACCGTATGGCACTGGCTATGCAAAAGGGGCAGATCAGCAAGGCGTATATCGCTGTTGCTGAGGGAATTCCGCCCCAAAAAGAGGGAGTGGTGGACGGATATATGCACCGCGTGGCGGACAGCATCATCACCCGTGAGGTGTGCGATGCGGATGCCCCCGGCGCCCGCCGCGCCGTAACGGAATATACGGTGATCGGCACCTCCGACAAAGGATACAGCGTGATTCTGGCACGCCCTGTTACGGGCAGAACCCACCAGATCCGCGTGCAGCTGACATCCATCGGCTGTCCACTGGTAGGCGATACTTTGTACGGCAGGGAAGAAGGAGAAATGCCCCGTCACGCTCTTCACGCATTTAAAACGGAATTTCCCCACCCGGCAGACGGACGCACTATACGCGTGATTGCGCCTTTGCCGGAGGATATGAAGAATTGGATCGCAGAGCATTTCGGCACGGACGTGACGGATGCCTTGCGGGAAATGGGTATAGTATGATCAAAACCGCTTACCGTAGAATCCGCCGCTATATGCCCGGGGCTGCCTTGTGGCTGTTCGTGTCGGCTGTAGTGGCCGCCGCCCTGCACGTAGGATTTGTGCTCTCTCCCGCTTTCGCGGATTTCTTCAACGAACGTATCGCCGCCTTCTTCCGGGGGCTCTTTGCGCGTCTTACGGATTGGATCCCTTTCTCGCTGGCAGAAACGCTGATTCTGTTTGTGCCTGTGCTGTTTGTTGTGGTGTTGGTCATCGCCATTCGCCGTGCCTCTTTGAGCTGGCGGCGGGCCATGTACTGCGTGTTCTCCCTTTTGTCCGTCATGGCGCTGATCTATACTACCTTTGTGGCGACCTTTGCTGCCGGTTATCACGGGACGCCCCTTTCCCGAAAGATGCACCTGATACGGCGGAACGTGTCCGCTGTTGAATTGGCGGAGACTACGGCGCTTCTTGTGGTTGGTATGCACGGGGAGCTGGACGAGATTACCTTCCGTTATCAGGACTCGTCGGTGATGCCCTACGGCTACTCGGAAATGTCCCGCAAGCTGATGGCGGCCTATGACCGGGTATGTGAGGAATATCCCTTTATTCAGCGTCTTGATTCCCGCGTCAAGCCCATCACCTGCAGTGAGGGAATGACGTATACACATATCTCCGGCGTTTATACGATGTTCACCGGGGAGGCCAATCTGAACGTGAACTATCCCGACTACGTTTTGCCCTATACGGCGGCCCACGAGCTGGCTCACCAGCGGGGCATCGCCCGGGAGGACGAGGCCAACTTTGTGGCGTTTCTCGTCTGTATGGCTTCGGATGACCCCTATATCCGCTACAGCGGCTATCTGAATATGTACGAATACGTATCCTCCGCTTTGTATTCTGCATCCCGGGACTATTATTCGCAGATCCAGCAGGTGCTGGATCCCCGGATCTATTACGAGCTTCGTGCGTACAGCCTGTTTTTTGATAAGTACCGGGATACGGTGGTTTCCGAAATCAGCGAATCGGTGAACAACGCCTATCTGGTGATCCAGGGAACCGAGGGTACGAAAAGCTACGGCATGGTCGTGGATCTGGCAGTAGTATATATTTTGAACAA
>JBGVJO010000160.1:0-1170 GCA_045129535.1 Eubacteriales bacterium | reverse complement strand
ACACCGCCACGACGGATAAGCCTACGGTGGTGAATCTGACGAATCACGCTTACTTCAATCTGAGCGGATATCAGAGGGGAAACATCGGCAGCCACCTTTTGTGGCTGGATGCAGACAGAATCAACGCAATCGACCGGGAATTGATCCCGACGGGGGAATTTATAGACGTCACGGGCACACCGTACGATTTTCGCACAATGAAGCCTTTGGGGGATGCTATTACCTCACCCCATCCCGACATACAATGCCTGGGAGGCTTTGATAACAATTTCGTGCTTGCCTATTGCGACGGAACTGTGAAAAAGCAGGCAACGCTTGTACACCCGGAATCGGGACGGATTATGAACGTGTATACGGATCAGATGTGTATCCAAGTATACACGTCCAACATAATCGAGCCGACCGCAGGCCCCTTCAAAGGAAACATCCCACAGAAAAAACACTTTGCTATTTGCCTGGAAACGCAGGCTATGCCGGACAGCATAAATCATCCGGGATTTACAAACGTGGTGCTCCGACCGGGCGAGGTCTACGTAACAACCACAATCTACGAATTCATACACGAATGAGCATAACAAAAGGGCTGTTGCATCGCAACAGCCCTTTTGCATATTTTTTACACGTTAAAGCGGAAGAGAACCACGTCACCGTCGGCGATTACGTACTCCTTGCCCTCACTGCGAACCAGACCCTTTTCTTTTGCCGCATTCATATTGCCGCAGGCAATCAGATCGTCGAACGCAACGATTTCTGCACGGATGAAGCCACGCTCAAAATCGCTGTGGATCTTACCGGCAGCCTGAGGAGCCTTGGTGCCGCGGCGGATCGTCCACGCGCGAACTTCCTTCGGGCCGGCCGTCAGATAGCTGATCAGACCGAGCAGGGAATAGCCCGCTTTGATCAGTCTGTCAAGACCGCTTTCCTCAATGCCCAACTCTGCGAGGAATTCCACCTTCTCCTCAGGAGAGAGCTCACTGATCTCTGCCTCAATGCCGGCACACACGGGAATAACCTCGGCATGCTCCGCTTTGGCGGCCTCACAAATCTTCTCGTAGTACGGATTGTTGGGAGAAACTCCGCCCGCCTCTTCGTCGCTTACGTTGGCAACGTAGATGATAGGCTTGTACGTGAGCAATTCCAGCTGAGACACGAGTGCAGCCTCGTCCTCGG
>JBGVJO010000159.1:0-1747 GCA_045129535.1 Eubacteriales bacterium | reverse complement strand
GTTGTCTTGTTGTTCAATTTTCAAGGAGCTTTGCTGTCTCGCCGACAGCCTATATATTATATCACCTTGCCTCGTGCTTGTCAATACCTTTTTGAAACTTTTTTCGAGTTTTTTTCCGTATCGACTCGCTTGCGAGGTCACGCTCTTTTCGAGCGCTTTATGAGTATACCACCTCCTCTCCATTTTGTCAACTACCTTTTGCGAAATTCGATTTTTTGCGCATAGGATACCGCCTTCGGCACATCCTATTTGTATGAGGTGCATATATGATCACGGTTTTCTTTCGGACGCTGCTTATTTATCTGTTTCTTCTTGGGACCATGCGCTTTCTCGGCAAGCGCCAGGTGGGTGAATTACAATTATCCGAGCTGATTACCTCCCTGATGCTGTCGGAGTTGGCGGTGATGCCCATTGCCGACGGAGACGTCCCCCTTGTGTACGCACTGCTCCCTATTCTCACCCTGCTTTCCCTGGAAGTAATCGTCTCCTATGCCACCGCCAAATGGGTTCCGCTCAGAAAATTCCTGATTGGTTCGCCAAGCCTTCTGATTTATCAAGGGCGGCTGAACGTAGAGGAAATGAAAAAGCAGCGGATCGGCGCCGGGGAGCTTCTGGCCGAGCTTCGCCAAAAGGACGTGGCAGATATCCGCGAGGTGCGATACGCCATTCTGGAGGATAACGGAAAGCTCTCCGTGTTCTCCAACGCAGCGGATTCGCCCCTGATGCCCAAAGACGCCGGGGTGGAGGCACAGGAAGACGGCGTGGCGCTTCCGCTGATCGTGGGCGGATTGATTATGAAGGACAGTATGCGGCACGCGGACGTCAGCAACGGACAACTGGAACATCTGCTGAAGAAGCTGCACATCGACAAACAGGACGTGTTACTCATGACCGTCGATGAGCGGCACACCGTCTCTTATATATTGAAGGATTCTCCCGACGGGAAGATACGCGAGGTGAAATTATGAAGTCCTTTGTTGTGGCCTGCAGCATTTTTGTCCTGGTCGTGGGACTGATCGTCGGAAATTCCGTCTTCATACGCCATCGGGTGGATGCCATAACCGCCGCCGCGCTCCGACTGCCTGAAAAAACACACGGCGATCCCGCCGAATACGGGGTCGCCGTGCAGAGCATATATGACATTTGGGGGAAATGCCGGGATCTCATAGCGGTGACCGTTCCCCGCCGCACAACAGATCCGCTGGAGCGGGCAATGCGGGCCATGGAAGCAGGCTGGCGCAGCGGGGATGATGCCATGTACCGCCGTGCGGTATCCGATCTGCTCGCCGCTTTGGAAAACCTGAGAGAAGCAGAAGGATTCTCTCTGGGCGCCATCGTGTAGGATCAGCCCAAAGCCTGACGGATTTCCTCCGCCACCTTCTTCGCCAGAGCGGAATAGCCGGCAGGAGACGGGTGGATGCCGTCGCCGCTGATATATCCATCCAGATCCTCATGGATAACGGAGTACAGATCGTTCACACGGATGCCGCGGGAACGCATCAACTCCGTTGCGGCCTCGTTATAACGGCGGACGTCTGCATTCCATACGTCCATATAATCCGTCAGGTGCACTTTCGGTGCGCTAGCATCCGTATTGATCAGGGAGTTCACGGGCATTTGCTTATCGAGAGCAGGACCGCCGGGAATGATGGTGGCCCAGATCAGGTTTTTCGTGTAGCTTTCCATCTGGATTGCCAGACGACGGTTCACCTCCAAATATTCGTCCAGAGGCGTGAACAGAAGTCCG
>JBGVJO010000158.1:0-3576 GCA_045129535.1 Eubacteriales bacterium | reverse complement strand
GCTGGAGCACCATCTGGGGTACAAGCGGGCGGGCATTCTGCCGAAGGAGCTTCGCTACCGCTTGAAGATCTGCGCCATGGCCATCGCCGAGGTGGACGAGGAAATGCAGGAGATCAAGCGGGAAATTGAGCGGCTTCGTCCGGACTCAATGCCATAAGTGAAGATACATAATTTTCCGGGCGGTGCGCGTCGTAAGGCGTGTACCGCCCCTTTTTGCCGATTTCCCACAGCCGTCCCACGTGTCGGTATCCCATAAACCCGGGCGGCAGATGGGAATTCGTATTGACATTACACAAAAACTGTGGTATTATATTGGTATTGTAAGAGAGTATTGCCAAGTACTCAAAATTTCATTACATATGGAGCGTTGCACTATGGAAACCAAACGGAATCTGAAGTACTTTACATCTAAGGGTATCACACCGATGGGAATCGTTGCCCTGGCACTCATCGCTGTCGGTGTTGTGTTTATGGTGATTGAATACATGTATTACGGCGTTATCTTCGTCGGTGTCGGTCTGGGTCTGTATTTCTTCTTCAACGGCGGCAAGGCCAGCGGAGACGATATCGAGTACCAGGTCGGTGAGCGCGTAAAGGATATGCGCGAGCGCGGTATGGTTCGCTTTGAGCTGGCTGAGAGAAGCCTGAAGCACAAGGATCCCTTCACCGTACAGGGATACGAGTTTGACGATGAGGTTTACTACAAGAAGGGCTCTGACGGCCGTCACCGTACCAGCATTTTCTCCGCCGCTATTTTGTTCTTTACCGGTGAGAAGATCCACATCCACAGAAGACGCTTCTCCTTCATCGACGAGGAGCTGGATGAAGAGCTGGGCGGTTCCTACCGCTACATTGATCTGGACCACGCTGAGGTTCGTGACTTCCTCTTCGAGCGCACCGTTGGCAAGATCAACGTAAAGCAGCGTATCTACCGCTTCGTGCTCGTTGGCAAGGACGGTCAGGACATTCTGGATATGTGCGTAGACTACGGTGCTGATATCGACAAGGCTTGCCTGGATATCAACCGCATCATCGACATCCGTACCAAGGCTCACTACGAGAAGGTTGCCCGTGTGGAAGCAGACCGCAAGGCAAGAATGGAAGCCGCTGCGGCTGAGAATCAGTAATTCATAAAAACAAAGGCTGTTGCTATGGCAACAGCCTTTTTCTTATTTAGTAACAATCTTCTGTATCACGTAGGTGATCACCTCGCCTATAATCAGACTGATTCCGACCATATAGTAGATCTGAACCAGGACGTTGGACGTGCCGTAGATTTCCAGGGCTCCCCACAATAGCGTGCCCAGGGTAAAGGTGGCGATGGCACAGTGGTGATACCCGACCAGAACGGCGGCAGGGTAAGGCTTCATGCCGAACACCCCCATGTAGAAAAAGGGAAGTGTTCCGCCTACCAGCGGAATAGCAAAGGCATATACCATACGGAAGGACATGACCCCGTTGGCAAAAAACTCGTATACCCCGCCGAACAGCGCACAAAAGAGGGAGAACAGCAGGTACACGAAGGCGGTCTTCAGTGCCCGCCTGCGGTTAGTTTCCATATCCGATGTAGACAATGTCGCTTACCTCCCTTTCCTCAATATCCTTGCCCTTATAGGTAGGCTGATTGATTACCTTCCCGTTGAAATACATGGTGGCCGATCCGCCTCCGTCCAGATTGTAGGCGGTAGTTGTGCCCAGGGATTTCATGAACTCCGCTAACTCCGCGGCGGTAAGTCCCGCACTTTCCTTCGTGCGGCCGTCCACGGTTACGAATACGTAATGGAGAGTATCGACGATGCCGATAGCCGTGCGTGGATTGTCCACGGCGGTGTGCGAGTGCAGGCCCCGTTTGGGGAGGGCGATTTCTCCGTTTTGCACCAACGGCGGTCCAAAGGAGAAAACGTGATAAGCGCCACGCTCCATCAGTTCGGTGGCCTTGATTTTGTTCTCCTGAATGATCTCAGCCGATCCGTCTTTGTAAATCACCAGATCCAGCCGACTTCCGGCAGGCTTGTCCCGATACAGAACGCCGTTGCGGACGACGTAACACTTTTCCTGAGATCCGTAAAAGTCACCGTTCACGGCAAGAATGGCGTTGTTCGCTTCGGCGGTCACGGAGGTTTCCTCCGCAATGTTCCGCCCGAAGGTGTCCCGGGCAAAGGCGGTTTTCAAATATTCCGGGGAGGAGAGCACCACGTCCGCTACGTACATGTCGGAATCCTCATAGCGGTATTCCGTGACGGTGATCAGAATATTTTCATCCCGATACATACTGTCCGTGATAACGGGGGCAAGATGGGATTCCGTTTTTTCGTCCCCGATCTGCACTTCGGCGGATGGGGTGCCGGCTTCGGGGGTGAGGGGTTTGGAGAATACGAACGTGTCCAGTACAACGTACACGGTGAATAAACAAAGAAGAAGGCAGTACAGGGGCACCCAAAGGGATTTCCTTGTTTTCATAAGTCCTCCTGCAAAGCTTTTTATTGCTTGGCTTCGTACCAGCTTTGGCCCATGGCAACCTCCACGGTCAGCGGAACGCGGGTGGTAGCTGCGTGCTCCATCTCATTCTTAAGAATGGCGGCAGCTGCTTCCGCCTCTGCACGGGATGCCTCTACGATCAATTCGTCGTGAACCTGCAGGATCAGCCGGGCGTCCAGGCCGCTGTCCCGCAGGGCTTTTCGTGTGCGGATCATGGCGATCTTGATGATGTCGGCGGCCGTGCCCTGGATGGGACTGTTCATGGCTACTCTTTCACCGAATGCGCGGATATTCCGGTTCTGTGAGGCCAGCTCGGGGATGTTCCGCTTTCGGTTGTACATCGTCGTGGTGAAGCCGTCCCGTTTGGCGTTTTCCACCGTGGATTTCAGATAAGCGTCAACACCCGGGTAGGTGGCCAGATACCCGTCGATATATTCGGCAGCCTGACGGCGGGTGATGCCCAGATCCTGGGACAGGGAATAGTCACCGATGCCGTAGACGATGCCGAAATTCACCGCCTTTGCCTTGGAACGAAGCTCCGAGGTCACCTCGTCAAGGGGTACGCGAAATACCTGCGAGGCGGTGGAGGTGTGAATGTCGTGGCCCTCCAGGAAGGCTTTTTGCATATTGGCGTCGCCGGAGATCTCCGAAAGAAGCCGGAGCTCGATCTGGGAATAGTCCGCATCCAGCAGGACGTGCTCTTCGTCGGACGCTACGAAATAGCGGCGCATCTCCCGTCCCAGCTGGCCCCGAACGGGGATGTTCTGCATATTGGGATCGGTGGAGGAAATGCGGCCCGTGGCCGTTCCGGTTTGGTTGAAGCGGGAGTGGAGTCTTCCGTTTTCATCCGCCAGGGCGATCAGATTCTCTCCGTAGGTGCTGCACAGCTTGATCAGCTGACGGTAGTCCAGAATGCATCCGATGATGGGGTGCAGCGGCCGCAGCTGGGAAAGCGTTTCCGCATCCGTGGCATAGCCCGTTCTCGTTTTTTTGCGGCAGGGAAGGCCGAGCTTTTCAAAAAGAATTTCACCCAATTGCTTGGGGGAGTTCAGATTGAACAGGGTGCCCGCCATGGAATAGATCTGTGTGGCCAACTCC
>JBGVJO010000157.1:0-3034 GCA_045129535.1 Eubacteriales bacterium | reverse complement strand
CCGGCGTTCTTGCCTGCATGGGCAAGCCGGACGTGGCGGTATACGATGCCTTCCGTCAGAAATTCCACAAGCTGTCCGAGGAAGCGGGACGGAAGCAGTTCCTCGTCCCCTATCTGATGTCCTCCCATCCGGGAAGTACGTTGGACGATGCCATTGAGTTGGCGCTGTATACCAAGCGGATCGGCCTCTCACCGGAGCAGGTGCAGGATTTTTATCCCACTCCGGGCACGGCGTCTACGGTGATGTACTACACGGGCATCGATCCCTTTACGATGAAGGAAGTTTACACCCCCACGGATTACGGCGAAAAGCGGCTGCAGAGGGCATTGCTCCAGTGGCGGCGGCCGGAAAACCGGGCGCTGATTCGGGAAGGTCTGCTCCGTGCCGGTCGGGAAGATGCGCTGCGGGAGTTACTGGGCGGAAGGTCCGCTCCCAGCGGTCGTGGATTTGCCCCGGCGGGCAATTCTGCGAAAAAATCCACGGCGGGCGGAAGATCCGCTCCCGGCGGAAAAAAGGACGCAAAAAAATCCGCCCCTGCCGGAAAAGGCGGGCGGTCTTACGGAGATAAACCCACGCAGAAAAAAGGAAAATCCCCCAACAACACCACACGGAAAGGCGGCGCAAATCATGGCACAGCCAAGAAAAAACATCGCTAAAATCCTCCCTGCGGCGGCGGCTTCTTTGTTCACCGTCGGTGCGGGCTACTACGGATTTCTGTTGTTTGATTCCTTCTGGAAGATGCGCTACACCATTCATCCCTCGGGGGATGGAATGTCGCTGGTCGTATCCGACGGCATTGCCCCTCGGGCGATCCCCTATCTGATTGCTCTTGCGCTTTTGATTCTGTTCGCCGCGGTACAGTGGATCGCGCTGTGGCGGCCGAATTTCACCGTGATCGCCTCCTTGTCGGCGGCGGTGCCCCTGGCATTTTCGTTGTTCACGGACGTGACGCTGTCCGAATTTACCCGGGTGGGTCTGCTCCCGCCGGCATCCCTGATCAAATACGCCCCCTTTATTCTCGCCTGCCTCTTGTGGGCCATCGCGGAAATTGCGAGGGGAAGAAAAGAATAATGACAAAAAAGGACAGAGAATTTCCACATTCTCTGTCCTTTTGTTGTAGGGGCGTTCAATGAACGCCCCTACGATATTCTCGGTAGAAAAACTGCTTTATGGAAGACACCCCTTCGAGCCGTTTTTTCACGAAAAATGCTGTAATTGCAACGCGTCGGCCATGGCATCGGTGAAGATTTTCGCTTCCTCCACGGTATTCCGCGGGGACAGGCTGACGCGGACGGTGGCGTCCGCTTCCTTATCGGTAAGTCCGAAAGCCGTCATGGCACGGCTGATGTTCCGCGACCGTGCGGAGCAGGCCGATCCGGCGGAGATGCAGATGCCGCGCTCGGAGAAGAAATTGAGGAGCGTTTCGCTCCGTATGCCGGGGATCGTCAGGCTGATCACGTGATCGATTCCGCGGGCGGGCTGATTGACACGCACCTTATTCCCGTAGGGGGCAAGACCGTCCAGTAGTGCCTGCCGCACCGCTTTAACGGATTCGGCATTCTCACAAAGATTCTCTGCCGCCAAGCGGCAAGCCTCCCCAAAGCCGGCGATGCCGGGCATATTCTCCGTGCCGCAGCGGAATCCGCCCTCCTGGCCCCCGCCGGGGGTCATGGCGATCAGGCGGCGTGCCTTGAAGATGGGCGCCGCCACAAAGAGGGCGCCGATCCCCTTGGGACCGCCGATCTTATGGGCGCTGATTGTGACCATATCCGCCCCCAGCATAGCGGGGGTAAAGCGGATTTTCCCGAATGCCTGCACCGCATCCGTATGGGTAACGCAGTCGGGGGACAGTGCCCGCACGGTGGCGAAAGCGGTTTTTACGTCATAGAGGGCGCCGCTTTCGTTATTGACCAGCATAAAGCTGGCGAGAATGGCCCCATCGGCATTTTCGCGGAGGTAATTCATATCGAGAGTACCGCCACGGGTAGGCACACGGCAGACGGTGAAGCCGTCCGCCTCCAGCCGTTTCATACATTCCTCCACGGCGGGATGCTCGCTGTCCGTGGTGAGGATCTTGCCGCGGCTGCCGTTCTTCTCTACACGGCGCTTGGCGTACACCGAGCCCATAATGGCCAATTGATCCGCCTCGGTTCCCGAGGAGGTGAAGATCACCCGGCCCTCCTCTTCCCGACGGACGCCCAGGGCACGGGCCACCGAGCGGCGGCTCTCCTCCAGCACGGATCGGGCCCGAATGCCCACCGAATGGACGGAGGAGGGATTTCCCCACGCCTCGCTGAGGGTTTTTGTCATCGTCTCGATGACGGAGGGATAGGGCGCGGTGGTGGCGCTGTTATCGAAATAGATTGTATTCATCATTTCCAGCGGAAGTTGTCGAGGATGGCGGTGATATCCTCGGTGTGATCGGCGGTGGAGGAGGTGATCTCCGTCACGGTGATCAGATAAGCCGCAGAGTGGCGGACGGTGATCACCTGGGTATAACGGAAGGTGTTACCCGCCAGCGTACCGGTGTAGACGTACTTTTCGGCGGCACCGCCGTCCAGCAGCATAGACGTGGAGGATTCCACAGTGAAATCGGAGAAGACGCTCTCGAACTCGCCCTTGTACATCTCCCACACGTCAGCGGGGGTATCGTCCGCATAGGGAGTCTCCCAGGTCATCACGGAGACGCTGGTGGGATCCTCGGCGGATTTATAGGCGGAAACCATACCGCCGGACATATCCACCCGCCATCCCTGGGGAACGAACAGGTAGTAGTCCACGATATCCGAGGAGGCGAGAATCATACCGTCGGGCACGTCCACCTCGGTGGGAGTCTTCTGGCAGGCGCACAGTGCCAGGCACAAGGCGGCCATCACGGCGCACAGAATTTTTACAGAATTTTTCATTATGGAACCTCTCTTATTTGGAATTGTTGTGTGTTACGGGAAATTTGTTTTTTGGGGGCGGAAGGAACCATCTCAATCGCCGAAGTTTCCTTCCGCCCCCGAGTTCCTAAAAGGGAACTCTCCCCCAC
>JBGVJO010000156.1:0-2258 GCA_045129535.1 Eubacteriales bacterium | reverse complement strand
CCCACCCGGACCAGGTTTTCTGCCCGACGGGTGATCTTGTCGTAGATCTGATCGCAGCAAACGTTCACATCCGGATGGGCGCAGTCCCGCAGGGAGATGCCCATGGTAATGGTACGGATGTCCAGATTTTCTTCCTGAATCATGGTAATGGTTTCCATGATATCGCGTATATTCAGCATAATATCCTCCGAATTGCCCTCTGACTCAGATGCGGTGCATAGAATTGAAGATGTCCTCGTGCATTACGTGGATGGCCATACCGATCTCCTCGCCCAGTGCACCCATCTTCTTGGTGAGTGCGTCAAAATCCACGTGGATATCGGTAATATCCACCAGCATCACCATAACGAACATATCCTGCAAAACGGACTGGGTAACGTCCACGATATTCGCATTACACTCGGCGCAGGCACCGCTGACGCGGTTCAGAATACCTACGCGATCCTGACCGATAACAGAAATAATAGCTCTCATAATTGTATCTCCTTGCTGCTTAGTTGAAGCGTATTCGCAAATCGCCGGTTTCGCATTATTGTGCAGTATTCTTGATAACGGTGCTTTCCAGAAGAAGGTCAAATACCCTCTTGGAAAACGCATTCTGAATTACCTTCTGCTCACCATAATGAGCAAAGAACTCTTCACGGGAGTTGTAGCCCAAATCGTCCATATACGCCTGCACAGCCGTATCATATTCTTCCTGGTTCAAGGTAATATTCTCGATCTGAGCAATGCAGTACAGAATCAACTCTTCCCGCAGCTCGTTTTTGACAGCCTCATCCACGGCAGCGTAGAAATCGCTTTCAGTCATTCCTTCGGATTCTGCCAAGAACTCACCGAAACTCATACTGGCGTTCTTTGCTGCTTCGGTGTACGTCGTCACGTACTGATCGTAAAGCGTATTGTACTCCGTTTCGGGGTAGGAAATAATCTCGCTGTTCCCAATAACGCTCTCCCACACCTGAGACAGGAAATAATATTCCTTGTAGTACTCGTACTCTTTTTCCATAGATTCACGCAATGCAGTCTCAAATTCCGCGATGGTTGCATAGCCATAATACTGCATAACGAATGCATCCGTGTACTCAGGCAGAGTATGGGTGAATACCTTTTTGATCGTCACTTCAAAGCGAACGGGCTTGCCGGCCAAGTCAGGATTTACCGTGTAAGGATCGGGAAAATTCAACTCCAAGGTAACCGTATCACCGATCTTTGCCCCCACAAGGCCTGCTTCAAATCCGGGGATGAAAGAACCGGAGCCCACACCCAGGGTATAATCCTTAGCCGTTCCGCCGGCAAAGGTCTCGCCGTCCACATAACCGGTGAAGTCGATCACAGCCTGATCGCCCAACTGAATCGCATCGGTCTTTTCTTTCTGCTGGGCATAGTTGGAAAGGGCGATCTGGATCTGCTGCTGTACGCTTTCATCCGTAAGCTCGTAGGGATAGTTTTCCACTTCCACACCCTTATACTGACCAAGCTTTACGTACTTCGTCAAATCATAGTCCACATATCGGTTCGGAGCAACGAGATTCTCCTTCTTGCCACAGCCGCACAGAAGTGCGCCTGCCGTCAATACGACAGAAAGCATCAGGCAAATAACTTTTACTACGTGTTTCATAATGTATTCCTCTTTACTTTATCGGTGCAAGACACCGTTTTTTACATAATTACGCGGCGGTTTTGTCTGCCGATCAGACGGCAAGCCAGCACAGCGGCCAGCCACAAGGCAAGTCCCTGCCACAAAACGATTCCGCCGAAGGAGCGAAGGATAGAAAGCACCTCGTTTTTATACGGGGAGAAATCCACCTCGATCAAAAACTGAATAAGATACGCAACTTCCATCGCCAGATATCCGAGCATATGGAGTCCGCACGCCCACAAAACCGATTTTTCCGAGGTAGCGGATCGGGCGGCAATACAGTACACCAGCCATACGAAGGCACACTCAGCCAAAAATGTTCCCGCTACCAGGGCCAGTCCCATCATGGCAAAGAACGAATCCTGAAAGGCACCGCTGAACAGATCACTCAAAAACACAGCGGCTCCGTCGGCGAAGCAAATCAAAGTAAATCCCCATACCATACCACTCATGGCTTTCTCGGGGATCCTTTTTGCCAGGAGGCTGCATGCCAGAACAACCGTGAGGACAGACAGCCACGTCATCACCGAACGGATGCCGAGAAGCAGGCCCGGAAGCATCCCCTCCCGATACAAAACGTCCGCTGCCACGGCCGAATGGATCAACGACGCGGCACGTG
>JBGVJO010000155.1:0-2714 GCA_045129535.1 Eubacteriales bacterium | reverse complement strand
GGGCGGCGCGCAGGAGATTTCCCAAAGAACGGGAGAGAAAACGGCCGCGGTTCTTCTTTTGCCGTACGCTGAAAACGAATTCGGCAGTGATGGGATCGATCCGAAGATGAAGTCCTAGATTGGCTTTGCGCGCAATCGATTCCATCACGTCCAGAAGAGAATCGGCCCGAGCGGCGATCTCCACGGTGTCGGAGATGCCGTAGCTGATTAAGGAGAGATTGCCGGGCAAAGCGTCAGCCCCGTGCTCGGCGGCCAGGCTGATCAGCGCATCCTCTGCCTCTCCGCTGTATGTAAACCCGTCGGGCAGCACCCGATGGGAGAAAAGAGAAAGAACGTCCCGTCCCGCCACGTAGGCGGTTTTATCCGAGGTGTCCTCCCTGACGGATTCGATGCGGTATCCGCCGCCGATGCCGGGGATGGACAAAAATCCGCCCAAAGGAAAGGCTGCGGCGCTTTCTGCGGGAACGCACAAGGAGAACTCGCCCGATCCGTCAAAGGATTCGCTGGCGGTGAGGGAGTGAATCTTGTCACACACACCGCAAAGAGTCAATGCGGGAGTAAAAATCTGAATATCCAATGTGAGACTCCTTTCTGTGCGTCATAGATACAGGGGGGTGAAACGGATGCTCAAACGGGGGAAACCGTCCCCCTCCGCCATCCATTCGATGGGATTTTCCCCGGGGGCGAGCGAAAAAAACGTGCTGTTCCAATCCACGTCGGACAGAATGGAGACGCCGTCTGCCAATACGTTCTTTTTCCCCGGTTCGGTACAGACGGTGACGGTCTGCCCCGGTGTGATGGGATGGCGGACGGTGACGTGCTCCTCCCCTAAACGGATGGTGAGGGAGGTGATCGTGTCTTTTTCCGTTTCCAGAGTGGCAGTGAAGCCGCAGGGCACGTCTCCCGGATTGGGAAGAATCACCGTGCCGCTTTGGGACAGGGTGGCGAATACGGTGCGGGGCGTGTGGATCAGCGGAAAGACCAGCTTTCGGTCCATGCCCCGTGCCGCCTCCGTGCGGGGATTTTCCGTGTAGTAGGGGAATTCCTCCGGGCTGATGGCGCGGATGGTGAAGCAGGCCGCATCCCCCTCGGCAAAGGGCGCTTCCCTGGAGAAATCGGGGGCGGCTTCCGCTATCAGATGCAAAGTGCGGCCCCGCTCCTCCAGAAAGAATCCGCCCTCGGCCGCCACAAGCCGCATCACGCGGCGGGATAAGGCATCCAGGGCGGTGAGGCGAGATGTGGCATCCTCCCCGTCGGGGAGGATGTAGCCGCGGATGGTTACGGAACGGGAGCCTATGCCCGCCGTCAGGAATTTGGGCGGGGCACTTTCGATCTCGTGCAGCACGTATCCCTCGCGTCCGAAGGTGATCTTGCCTCCCTCGGAATATATGGTGATATCGCCCGTCATCCGATCACCGCCTTTCCCTGCATACCCGCTCCGTCCGATTCGCCCAGGAAGGAGAAGGTGTAGGAGGAATCCCGCTCCGGGGAGAGGGTGAAGGCGGTGCCGGAGGCGGCGGTGCAGATCATGGAGAATACGAATTCACCGCCGCCCGCCTCGGCGGGGATGGCGCATACCAGCATCACGCGCAGACGGTGGATGCGCCCGGACTTGCGGCGGGAGCCGAAGGACAGAATCCGTTTTTCGTACGGGATTCCCACGGCGTCCGCCAGAACGTGGGGGTTCAGCCGGGCCAGCTTTCCCTCGGCCCGCAGCTTTTCCCCGTAGGGGATACAGCGGATCACCTTGCCGCGGTAGTCGGTGATCTCGTGAATTTTGGTTTCATACTTCAGTGTCACTCCGCCCTTGGTGGGACCCGCATAATACAAAAGGGAACGTATCTTGCTTTCGGGGATCCCCGCCGGTGCGATGTAGAGTCGGCCGGGGCCAAGGGCGAAGATTTTTTCTTCTTGCGTCACAGTATAGGTTTTCCTTTCTTCGGCGTAGCCGATCGCCGCGTTACGCGCGGCCTGAGATGGAGAACCCTGCCTGGATAAAATAAATTCCCGCTCCGCGGACGTATCCGCCGAGGGCGTGCTGTGCGGTTTCCCGCACCAGACAGGGATCGCTTGCATCCCCAACCCGTCCCGTGTCACCGTCGCTGACGAGAGCACGGCGCAGACGGCCCAGTTCCGCTGCGGCTTCCTCCACGGTGGAGGCAAACACGCGGACGGTAAAGACGGCCGATCCCTTCATACCGTCCGATCCGGCAGGATAATACCGATAGACGGCGCAGGGCGGGATCTGGCGGGCAGGGGCGGGGGTAAGGGGAGTGGTCAAGGCGGCAGCGGCCGCCGAAACGATGGTAGAGAACATAATGGAGCTCCTTTATCCGATATGGATGCGAATGCACTTGACGGCCCACAGGCGGGACAGCTTTACGGGGGTCAGCATCTGGTAGACCGCCCCGTCGTGGGTCAGGGACATACCCCGCACGAACCCGCCGGGAGGCGTGTATCGCATGGGAATCAGCGCACTGACGGTCTGATTGGCGTGGGAGATGTCCTCCGAGGAGTTTTCCTCGGAGGAACGGGCCACGAGAAGAGCGGAGATCTCGCCGAGACAGCGGGATTCCGCCTCTCCGGTCGTGCAGATGCGGGGCACGTCGTACAAGGTGCATGCGGACTGCTTTCGTTTACGCATGCGTGCCCCTCCTTACGGTGCCGGGATGGCGGAGGGCGCGGAGCGCCCCCATAACGTCATCGCTGTAGGA
>JBGVJO010000154.1:0-3795 GCA_045129535.1 Eubacteriales bacterium | reverse complement strand
ATGAGGCGGAGGAACTGGCGCGCAAATGCACGCAGGATGCAATCGACGCTATTCGTGACTATCCCGGCAGTGAACTTTTGTGCGCACTGGCGCAGCACCTTATGAAGAGGAAAAATTAAGCATGGATTTTTTGAGAGATCTTGCATCGAATTATATGCTGATCTGCGCGGTGATCGGGTACTTTCTTGCGCAGATTCTGAAGATCATTATCGGGCTCATCCGGGAACGAAAACTGGATTTGGGTCTGATGTTTGCCTCGGGGGGCATGCCGTCCTCCCACGCATCCACCGTGGCGGCGCTGTGTATTTCCTGCGCCCGGCTTCACGGCGTGGGATCGCCTTTGTTCGCCATCACGTTTATTCTGGCTTCCGTAGTTATGTACGATGCGGCCGGCGTTCGCCGTGCGGCGGGTGAGCATGCGAAAATCCTCAACCAACTTATGAAGGGTCTTACCTCAGGCGATCACAACCTGGCTGAGTCCAGCTTGAAGGAGCTGATCGGCCATACCCCCCTGCAGGTAATTATGGGTGCGCTGCTCGGCATCGTACTCCCCTTTGTGATCCCGATGCCATGAGACTGGACACCTATCTGGTAGAGCGTGGGCTGGCGCCGAGCCGTACCCGCGCCAAAGAATTGATTACAAACGGTTTCATCACCGTGGATGGAAAAACGGTGGATAAGCCTGCCTACGACGTGGCGGAGAATACCTCTCCCGAGGTGTGCGTTACGGGGCAAATCCATCCCTTTGTGGGCCGCGGCGGAATGAAGCTGGACGGAGCGCTGAATGCGTTTCATATTGATGTTACAGGCATGATCTGCGCCGATATCGGGGCCTCCACCGGTGGTTTTACCGATTGCCTTCTGAAGCGTGGTGCATCCCACGTCTATGCGGTGGATTCCGGCGTGGGCCAGCTGGCTCCGGCCTTGTGTGCCGATCCCCGCGTTACCAATATCGAGCACTTCAATGCCCGCAACCTGACCCCCGATACCATCGGACGGCTGTGCGATATAGCCGTGGCCGATCTGTCGTTTATATCCCAGACGTACATATTACAAAACGTCCGCGATATCCTGCGGCACGGCGGCATTTACGTGGGACTGATCAAGCCCCAGTTTGAATGCGGCCGAAGCGCACTGGACCGCCACGGAATCGTTAAATCCCGTACCCACCATAAGGCGGCGATCACCCGCGTCCTGGACTGTGCCGTCCTTTGCGGGCTTGTCCCCCGGGCGGTGATTCCTTCTCCCATTACGGGCGGGGACGGAAACCGGGAATTTCTTATGTGGTGTGTCAAGACGGAGACGAAGGAAGAAAATCTTATTGCGAATCTCGATATTGAGAGGATAGTGAAACTATGACTGTACGGCGTAAACGGCTTGTGCTGATGCCGAATACGGAAAAGAATATCGATCCCTCTTGGCTGAACGCCCTCGTTCATCATCTGCACGTGTTGGGGTGCGAACTCCGTTCCCCGGAGAGCAGTCGGCAGATGTTCGCCGATGCGGCGAAGTGGGTGGAGTTCACCGACGATAAGGACGTGCTGTATGCCCGGGCGGATTTGCTCCTTGTGTTTGGCGGGGACGGTTCCATTATCCGCGCAGCGCGAAGCAGTGCCGGACGGGAGATTCCCATTGCGGGCATCAACTGCGGCCGACTGGGCTATCTTGCGGATCTGGAACAGAATGAGACGGATCTGTTGGATGCAATCATTGCAGGCGAGGGAATCATCGAGCGGCGCATTATGCTGGACGCTCAGATTCTGCGTGAGGATACGATCATCGGCGTGGATACGCCGGCTCTGAACGATATCGTGCTTACCAACGGCCCCTTGCCCAAGCTTCTATCCTTTGGGCTGTACTGTAACGGGGAGCTGGTGGAGCAGTGTTATGCAGACGGAATGATTCTGGCGGCGCCCACGGGCTCCACTGCCTATTCCATGTCTGCCGGCGGACCGATTCTGGACCCGTGCCTGAACTGTATTTGTGCCACGCCCATCTGTCCTCAGACCATGAACAACCGTCCCGTTATTTTCAGCGGAGATGCCACGCTGGAATTCCGAAATATAAGCACCCGCGGAAATACCGCCTTCGTATCCATCGACGGACAGGAGAGCATTATGCTCCATCCCACGGATACGGTGCGGATCTTCCGTTCTCCCTATCATACCAATCTGATCCGCATCAAAAAGGGCGGATTCCTCAGCGCATTGCGAAAAAAATTGTCATAAATCCATGTGTTGTCAGTCAAACAGGAGGACATAATGAAAGTAAAGCGTCACAACAAAATTATGGAGATCATCGGCAGTTGCCATATCGAAACCCAGGAGGAGCTGATCGATCAGCTGCGTGCTGCCGGCTTCGACGTTACCCAGGCCACTATTTCCAGGGATATCCGGGAGTTGAAATTGGCCAAGGTTATGAGTGAGACCGGCGAGTATAAATACATTCTTCCCAAATCCGGGGAGAATGACGGCCGCCACGTGTACAGTAAGGCATTGAGCGGCAGCATCAAGAGCGTGGAGTGTGCCTTGAACGATATCGTAATCAAGACATATCCCGGTCTGGCGAACGCCGTGGCCGCCGCCATTGACTCGCTGCACGAGCACGATATCCTTGGATGTGTGGCGGGCGACGATACCATCATCCTGATCGCCCACAGCGCGGAAAGTGCATTGAATCTGTGCAAGCGCCTGCGCAAGATCGCCAATGAATAACGGTGGCGCTATGCTGCGATCCCTGTATATTGAAAACGTAGCTGTTGCCCGACGGGTGAACGTGGATTTTCACCCGGGATTTACGGTAATCACCGGTGAAACGGGCGCGGGAAAATCCGTGATGATCGATTGCCTCGGGTTGATTACGGGAGGCAAATCCCAGCGGGAGATGATCCGTACCGGTGCCGAGAGGGCCATGGTGTCAGCGGTGTTTTCCGACGTTCGTCTGCCCGAATCCCTCAGGGAAGCGGGAATCGAGCCCGATGAAAACGGCGAGATTGAAATCACCCGAACCTTGACGCCGGACGGGCGGTCTTCGGTGAAGATCAATCGGCGAAGCGTTCCGCTGTCCCATCTTCGGGAATTGGGTGAGTCCCTCGTGAGCATCCAGTCCCAGAGCGAGACCCGTAATTTGCTCGATAAAGCGTTCCATCTGGATATGCTGGACGAGTATGCGGGAACGGACGGTTTGCTGAGAGAATATGCAGTGCCCTATGGGCAACTGCAGGAATTGACCGCATCCGAAAAGGCTTTGCGGGAATCCCTCCAGCAGAAGAATATGCTGACGGATATCCTGAAGTATCAGATCAAGGAAATCGATGCCGCGCGGCTCACCGCTACGGACGAGGATGAAAAACTGAGCGCTGCCCGGGCAAAAATTAAGAATATCGAGCGAATCGCCAAGTATTCCACCTTCGTCTACCGCGCCTTGACGCAAAGCGATAAGGGCGCATCCGCATCGGTGCTGCTGCAAAAATCGTCGGCCGCCCTCCGACAGCTGTCGGACGTGATGCCTGAAGCGGAAGAGTTGGCCACACGCCTGGATAACTACCGCTATGAGATCGAGGATATCGGCGAGAGCGCACGGGCGCTGATGGACGACGGGGACGTGCGTGATCCGGAAAAGCAGCTGAATCAGATTGAAGCAAGACTCAGCCTCATCGAGCGGCTGAAGAGAAAATACGGCAATACCATTGCCGATATTATCGCGTTCCGTCGGGATGCCGCCGCTAAATTGGCGGATCTGGAATCGGGCGATGAGAAGCTCAGCGAGATCGAGGATGAAATCCGCCGCGTGCGG
>JBGVJO010000153.1:0-1627 GCA_045129535.1 Eubacteriales bacterium | reverse complement strand
CGTGGATACCGCTGAGGCGTCCCTCTCCCGCTTCCTTCATCACGAAACGGACACTGTTGTTGTTTCCTTCAAAATGATCCAGCATATTGCGAAGCGCGGAGATACGGCTGTCCAGTGCCTCTTTTTTGGCACCGACGGTGCTGATCTCCCGGCTGATGGCCGTCTCTTCCTCGCGCAAAACAGCCAGTCTTCCCTCTCCCGCTTCCGCTTTTTCGCGGGCGGCACGGACGGTGTCCGTGTACTGTCCCACGGAATCCTCCAGATCGGCAATCTTTGCGCCGATGTCTGCCAGCTCTGCTTCGTATTTGCTGATATCCTCGCGAAGCTCGCTGGATCGCTCGTTCTGGGTGGAGATGGTATTTTTCAGAACGTTCAGCCGCACTCTCAGATCCATCAGGACGTCTTCGTGCTTCTTCTGCTCCTCGAGCATCTCCTCCAGGAGGTTTTCCTTACCGCGGTACTGGGTGAGGACGTCCTCACGGGCGGCAAGGCAACTCTGCAGTTTTTCATCCGTTTCAGCAAGACTCTTCGTAATGCTGTCGTAGCGAGTGTTGTGAGACTCCAGCACTTTCCGAGTCTGGGAAAGCAGCACGCTCTTACGGGCGCGGTCTTCCTCACAGGCGGCAATCTGTGTCTCTTTATGGATCACATTATTTTCCAGCACACGGTATTCGTTCTCCGCCGCACGGCTTTCGTCCGTGGTGGAGCGGATCTTCTCGTACAGGCGGGCTGCCTCCTGCTTGGTATCCTGGGAGATATCAAACAGACGGTCGCTCTGGGCCTGCAGCTGATCTGCCGTATCCTGGGTAATCTCCAACTCGTGACGGGACAATGCGCAGTCCGCCTTGGTCTTTTCCTCATCCCGATGAAGGTTCTCCATATCGTACAGCCAAAGAGCGACGTCGATCTCCTTCTTCTGAGCGAAAAGCTCCAGATACTCTCTTGCCTTCTTGGACTGACGTTCCAGGGGTCCCACGCGGGATTCCAATTCCGTGAGAATATCCGCCACGCGGAGCATATTGGCCTCGGTGGCATCCAGCTTCTTCTGGGCCTCCTGCTTCTTGAATCGGTACTTGGCAATACCGGCCGTTTCGTCAAAGATACCGCGGCGCTCATCGCTCTTCTTGGACACGATCTCCGCAATACGGCCCTGACCGATGATGGAATAACCCTCCCGGCCGATACCCGTGTTCATAAACAGCTCGTGGATATCCCGCAGGCGAACCGCCTTGCGGTTGATGTAGTACTCACTCTCCCCGGCGCGGTAGTAGCGGCGGGTAACGGTGATCTCATCGTAGGGAGAATCGATGCGGCTTTCCGCATCCGTATTGTCAAAGGTGACGGATACTTCGGCGAAACCCATGGGGCGATAGCCGTCGGCGCCGACGAAGATAACGTCCTCCATCTTACTGCCGCGGATATTCTTGCTGGACAACTCACCCAGCACCCAACGCATCGCGTCGGTGATATTGGATTTACCGCTTCCGTTGGGACCTACGATGACCGTGGCACCCTCGTCGAAACGAATGACCGTCTTATTGGGGAAAGACTTAAATCCGTGCAATTCCAAGGATTTCAAACGCATGATATCTCACCTCCTCTTCTTTCATTTATTGAACAAATATCT
>JBGVJO010000152.1:0-2997 GCA_045129535.1 Eubacteriales bacterium | reverse complement strand
GCATCCCTGTCCGGGATGCTTTCCCCATCGTCCGTCGGATTTTCGCCTACACCAATCACACCGTTATGCTGGAAGCGCTTGAGCTGTGGGATGCGGAGCTGGTGCGCTCCGTTTGCCCCGCCGCCTTCGCCGTCATCGAGTTGATCCAGGCGGAATTGGAGCGGGAGATGGCCGAGCGGCACGCGGTGCGGAATCCTTTGAACATCGTCACGGGCGATCGGATCCACATGGCACATCTGGCCTCCTACGTGGGCTATGCCATCAACGGCGTGGCCGCCTTGCATACGGACATTCTCCGCCGTGACGTGCTTCGCCCCTGGTATGAGATCTATCCCGACAAATTTCAAAACAAGACCAACGGCATCACCCAGCGGCGGTGGCTGCTGCTCTCCAATCCGGCTCTGGCCGATTTCGTCACGGAGCGGGTTGGGGAGGAGTGGATCACCGAGCCCCGGGAGCTTTCCCGCCTGCGCCCCTTTGCGGAGGACGGAGATTCCCTCGCCGAATTTGCCCGCATCAAGGCGGCGAATAAAAAACGGCTCTCGGGGGAGATTGCACGCCGCTGCGGGATCCGGCTGGATCCCGCTATGTTGTTCGATATCCAGATCAAGCGGCTCCACGAGTACAAGCGGCAGCTGATGAACGCGCTCTCCATCGTGTGGCTGTATCAGGGAATCAAAAGCGGGGAGCTCACGGACTTCACCCCCACCGCCTTCCTTTTCGGTGCGAAAAGTGCGCCGGGATACGCCCGCGCCAAGGGGATCATCCGCTATATTCTGGCGGTGGCCGATCTGATTCAAAAGGATCCCGCCGTGCGGGATCTGATCAAGGTGGTCTTCATCCCGGACTACAACGTGTCCTGGGCGGAGGGATTGGTAGCGGCGGGAGATCTGTCGGAGCAGATCTCCCAGGCAGGCACGGAGGCCAGCGGTACGGGCAATATGAAATTTATGCTGAACGGGGCGCCTACCCTGGGCACCTACGACGGGGCGAATATCGAGATTCTGGAGGCATCGGGGGCGGAGAATAACTACTTCTTCGGCCCGGATGCGGAGGGGATGCGACAGCGTATGGAGCATTACGATCCCCGATCGGTGTACACCGCCGATCCCCGGCTGGCCCGGGCGGTGGATACCCTCATCGACGGTACCTTTCAGGACGTGGGCGGTGTATTTGCGGAATTGTATGCCTCCCTCCTCGACGGGGCATCCTGGCATCGGGCGGATAACTACTGTGTCCTTGGCGATTTCGCCGACTACACGGAGGCGAAGCTCCGTGCGAACCGGGATTATCGGGATACTCTCACTTACGCCAAACGGGGGCTGATCGGCACCGCCTCGGCGGGACGGTTTTCCGCCGACCGTACCGTGCGGGAATACGCCGAGGATATCTGGGGCGTGTGATGGACGTTGGCTCCGCCAACTCCCCGAGCATTGGATTTGCCCGCTGAAGCGGTCATTTTTGCCCAAAACGGGCAAAAAACGCCAAGCTCCACAAAGACAGTCCTACTATGGTATGATAAAATTACCTTCACTCGACGGTCCGCCATCGTTCGGCTCGGATTTTACGATGCGGCGAGAGATGATGGGGAGATTTCCTCTTTCTTGGTAGGGGAGGGGCTTGCTCCTCCCGCAACGTGCGGTTTGGATTTATGAAACGGGAGGGATGGACGTTGGCTTCGCCAAGTCCTGCCCCTCCCCTACAAAAAATCGCCATCGCAAAAAAGAGCCTCCGCCGCAGCGGAGGCTCTTTTATATGTATGTCTCAATTTAGTCTCGAGTTTCTGCCTATGCGGCCTCAAAAGGCTCCCCTGTGTAAGGGGAGCTGTCAGCCGGCAGGCTGACTGAGGGGTTGTTTTTGTGTCTGATTTTCCAATCCCTCCGCCCCTTCGGGGCACCTCCCTTTACACAAGGGAGGCTTTCTTCTCGCCACTCAACAATGGATACACAAAATGAAAGTGGGAGTTACATATCACTTCATATTAATGTTCTTGCCGTAGGCGGTGAAATACTCCACGCCGCTCCAGATGGTCATCACGATCATGGCCGCGATGGTCACGTAGGACAGCAGATGATACTGGGTGAACAAGGGGAAGGGCAGGATTACTGGCTCCAGGATCACGCACAGAATGCAAACCACCTGGGTCACGGTCTTCACCTTGCCCAGCCAGGCGGCGGCAATCACTGCACCGCTTTGGGAAGCGGCCAGCAGGCGCAGGGAGGTAACGGCCAGCTCACGGAGCATCACGATGGCGGCGGCCCATACGAAGATGGGGCGCAGATCCGCGCAGTACACCAGAATGCCCAGCATAGCGCCGAACACCAGGAATTTATCCGCCAGAGGATCCATCAGCTTACCGAAATCGGTAACCATATTGTACTTGCGGGCGATCTTTCCGTCCAGCATATCGGTCAGTGAGGTCAGAGCGAACAGCACTGCCGCGATCACGCGGACCAGCGTATCGGACAGTCCCAGGGGGACACACAGAAACAGCATAAATACGGGCACGAGAATAACGCGCAATACCGTCAGTTTATTGGGAAGATTCATACTATACACTCCTTACAGAATCGTTTCGCCTACCAGGTCGTAATCCATGGCAGCGGTGATTTTTACGTCAACCATTTCGCCTTCCTCGTACTTGGTGCCGGCCGGGGAGGTGAAATATACTTTTCCGTCGATCTCAGGTGCATCAAAACGGGTGCGGCCGAAGTAGGCCTCCGCCACCACGTCGTATCCTTCGCACAGAACGTGCTCGGTTTTGCCCACGAAGGACTGCTTCCAATTCTCGCTGATCTCCGCCTGGGTGCGCATGAGAATGTCTGCACGGTTCTGGGCGATCTGGGCATCGATCTGATCGGGCATATCGTAGGCGGGGGTACCCTCCTCACGGGAGTAGGGAAACACGCCCACGCACTCGAATTTTTCCTCTTTCACGAAGCGGCACAGCGTCTCGAAATCCTCCTCCGTCTCGCCGGGGAATCCGGTGATGAAGGT
>JBGVJO010000151.1:0-1187 GCA_045129535.1 Eubacteriales bacterium | reverse complement strand
CGCTGTGAGTGCTGCTATGGCTCAGCTGGCAGAGCACATCCTTGGTAAGGATGAGGTCCCGGGTCCGAATCCCGGTAGCAGCTCCAAAAAATCCCTCGTCGAAAGACGGGGGATTTTGGTTTTTCAGGCAAATTCTCAAACGCCTCATTTCCTTGGCTTCGTCGAAAGACTAAAAGCTGAGTTGGCAAAAGTATCTCTATCACCCAGCGGATAACAAACCGCCATTCCGGAAAGACTACTCCCACCGAAAGGAGTTTTTATGCTTTACTACGATATGCTGTACATTCTCCCTGCCCTACTGCTGACGATGATCGCCAGCGTGGCGGTGAGGTTCACGTATGCCCGCTATTCCCAAGTCCGCGCCGGATCCGGCATCACGGCAGCGACAGCCGCACGACGGATATTGGATGCAAACGGACTGTCCCACATCCGCATCGAACCCATTCACGGTGATCTGACAGATCATTTCGATCCCAAAGACGGCGTGATCCGTCTGTCCGACACGGTGCGTGACAGCACCTCCATCGCCGCCATCGGTGTAGCCGCCCACGAGTGCGGACACGCCATCCAGTACGCAAAAGAATATACGCCCATCCGCATTCGTTCCGCTATCGTGCCCGCCACGGGTGTTGCATCCCGATTGGCTGTACCGCTTGTACTGATCGGCACCATTCTTTCCTTCTATGCCGAGAGTCTGTTGGCCCTGGCCTATGCGGGAATTATCCTCTTCGGCATTTGCGTTCTTTTCCAGCTAATCACCCTGCCGGTGGAATTCAATGCCAGCCGCCGCGCCAGAGAGATCCTGGTCTCCGAGGACATTCTTTCCGGGCGGGAGGTCGTCGGCGTCACCAAGGTGCTGAACGCCGCCGCCATGACCTACGTAGCCGCCCTGGCCACCTCCATCCTTCAGATGATCCGCCTTCTCAGCATCGTACGCCGCAATCGGTAATCCAAAGGAGTTATCGCGTTTGATGATGCGATAACTCCTTTTTTTGCGACATCCCCATCCTACCTTGATTTGACGGATACGATGTGCTATAATGTATTATGTATAGATATGCAAAGGAGGTGTGACTGTTACGGATTCTCCCGGATATGCGGAATACGCGGTGGCCAAAAAGGCTGAGGGAAAGAATCTCCTTCTGCGTATTTTGCTGATCACCCTCTACGTTTCCTTTGCACTCACC
>JBGVJO010000150.1:0-1266 GCA_045129535.1 Eubacteriales bacterium | reverse complement strand
TGTATATGATACTCGTACGCCTTTGTGACCACGCTGTATCTTGGATGAAATTCATTCTCCACCTCGGCGGCGGCGATTACGGCGATATCCTCCGGCAGATGCACGGTGACAGCGCGGTGAATCTTCTCAGTGGGGATTTTGCACCAATCTGTCGAAAGGAGAGAGGGATCCGCCGGCTCCAGAGCCGCACAGAATCCCAGGGCGTGTACGCCGCTGTCTGTCCTGCTGCACCCGGTGACGTGACACGGGAAGCCCATAAGCGCCCCGAACGCCTTAGTCAAAACCTCCTGCACGGTGATACCGTTCGGCTGTGTTTGGAATCCGCAGTATGCGGCACCGTCATAACGTATCTTTAAAAGTATCTTCATAGTCTTACCAGGAGAGCATATAGCCGCCAAAGCGATTCAAAAACAGAATCAAAGCGCCAAGCGCCACCGTCATCAGGCAAACGACGTAATCCATCGCGCCGGCGTGGAGCACGTTCATACGCGTGCGCCCCTCGCCACCCGTATAACATCGGCATTCCATAGCCGTGGCTAACTCGTCGGCACGGCGAAAAGCGGACACAAACAGGGGTACCAGAATCGGAACCAGAGCTTTTGCGCGCTGCACAAGCGAGCCGGTGGAGAAATCCGCACCGCGGGCCTTCTGTGCATTCATGATCTTCTGCGTTTCTTCCGTCAGCGTAGGAATAAAACGCAGTGCGATGGTCATCATCATGGAAAACTCGTGAACGGGAACGCCGATCTTTTTCAAAGGAGACAACAACTGCTCAAGACCGTCCGTCAGAGCGATTGGAGTCGTCGTGAACGTCATAAAAATCGTAGTGCCCGCCAAAAGAATCATAATGCGGACGGCAATCAGAATCGCATTGATGACACCTTCCAGATAGATGTGGATAAATCCGACGGAGACGAGCAGAGTCTCCCCCTCCATCCAAAAGATATTGATGGCTGCCGTAAAGAGAAGAATCACCACAAGGGGCTTCATACTCTTCATCACAACCCGCACAGGAATACGGGATGCGGCCACCAATACGACAACAGAGAAAAGCAGCAAGCCGAACGCATACAGATTTTTCGCCAAAAATACCGTTACAATATAGAGTACGGCGGCAACGATCTTTGCACGGGGATCCATGCGATGAATGATGGAATTACCCTCGCAATATTGCCCGAAGGAGATATCAAGATTCATTGGATCCCCTCCTTGCCGACCTTTTCCAAAATCTGTGTTGCCGCATATTTCACCGTGTAGATATCGGCA
>JBGVJO010000149.1:0-3218 GCA_045129535.1 Eubacteriales bacterium | reverse complement strand
AACTGGGATCTGAGCAAGTACGTGGATATGAGCAACGTATACTGCGCAATCTATCAGGAAGAGCTGTCCGGTTACATGGCCGGCTACGCCGCAGTTAAGATGGGCTACACCAAGCTGGGCTTCCTGGGCGGTATGGCAGTTCCTGCCGTTATCCGTTTCGGTTTCGGTTACGTACAGGGCGTTGAGGCTGCAGCAAAAGAGCTGGGCATCACCGTGGATATGAAGTATGCTTACGGTAACCAGTTCTACGGCGACGCAGACATCACTGCCGTTATGGATACCTGGTATGCAGGCGGCACGGAAGTTGTATTCGCTTGCGGCGGCGGTATCTACACCTCCGCAGCAGAAGCTGCTAAGAAGGTTGGCGGTAAGGTTATCGGCGTTGATACCGACCAGAAGGGCGTTATCGACGGTCTGTACGGCGAAGGCATGACCATCACCTCCGCTATGAAGGGTCTGTACCCCACCACCATCGACACCCTGACCGATATCATCGTTAAGGGCAACTGGGACAACTACAAGGGCAAGATCGAGACTCTGGGTCTGGTATCCGGCGACGACGCATCTCTGAACTACGTTCAGATCCCCACCACCACCCAGTTCAGCGATGCCTTCACCCAGGCTGACTACGCAGCTATGGTTAAGGCTATGTTCGACGGAACCATCAAGGTTTCCAATGACATCGTAAACGCTCCCGCTACCACCAACGTAAAGGTAGAGTGGCTGGGCAACCTGAAGTAATTCAGGGGCGCATCGAAAACAGCATTTAAATTCTGAGATAACGGAAGGGGGAATTGGATTGAATTCCACACCTTACGCCATTGAAATGGTGAACATTACCAAACGTTTTCCCGGCATCGTTGCCAACGATAACGTGACGATCCAGCTGAAGCACGGGGAAATCCATGCCCTGCTGGGCGAGAACGGTGCCGGAAAATCCACTCTGATGAGCGTACTGTTCGGTATGTATCAGGCAGAGGAGGGTGTCATCAAGAAAAACGGCCGGGTGGTTAAGATCAATTCCCCCAACGATGCGAATGACCTCGGTATAGGCATGGTGCATCAGCACTTCAAAATGGTGGAGTGCTTCTCCGTTCTGGATAACATTATCCTGGGCGTGGAGGACACCAAGTTCGGCATACTCCAGCGGGATAAAGCCCGCGAGAAGGTAATGGCGCTGTCCGAGAGATACGGACTGAAGGTAGATCCGGACGCCCTCATTGAGGATATATCCGTCGGTATGCAGCAGCGTACAGAGATTCTGAAGATGCTGTACCGGGATAACGAGATACTGATCTTCGATGAGCCCACGGCGGTGCTGACCCCCCAGGAGATCGAGGAGCTTTTGCAGATCATGCGGAATCTGGCCGCCGAGGGAAAATCCATTCTGTTTATCACTCATAAATTGAATGAGATTATGGCGGTGGCCGATCGCTGTTCCGTTTTGCGTAAGGGCAAGTATATGGGCACGGTGGACGTAAAAGACTGTGACCGTGCCCAACTGTCCCGCATGATGGTGGGACGGGACGTGGAATTTGCCGTGCAGAAGGAGCCGGCTCAGCCCACAGACGTGGTGCTGGAGGTAAAGAATCTGTGTATGGCATCCAAGCGCAGCAAGCGCAATTCTGTCAGTGACGTATCTTTTCAGGTCCGTGCCGGTGAGATCGTCTGCATCGCAGGCATCGAGGGCAACGGCCAAAGCGAATTGGTCTACGGCATTACCGGTTTGGAGAGCGTGTTGTCCGGCTCCGTTACGTTCTGCGGCGAGGACATTACCAACGCTCCTATCCGCAAGCGTTCCCTGATGGGTATGAGCCATATCCCCGAGGATCGGCACAAGCACGGCTTGGTGCTGGATTATACCTTGGAGGACAATATGGTTCTCCAGCGTTATTTTGAAAACGAATTTACCACCAAAGGCGGCATTTTGCGTAGGGGGAACATTCGCGACTACGCCGAGCGGCTCATTGAGCAGTTTGACGTGCGAAGCGGTCAGGGCCCTATCACAATGACCCGATCTATGTCCGGCGGTAATCAGCAAAGGGCCATTATTGCCCGTGAGATCGATCGGGATCCCAGGCTGCTGATCGCCGTACAGCCTACACGAGGCATCGACGTGGGCGCTATTGAATACATCCATAAACAGATCGTTGCTCAGCGGGATGCGGGAAAGGCCGTATTGCTGGTTTCTCTGGAACTCGACGAAGTTATGACTGTATCGGATCGGATCCTCGTGATGTACGAGGGTGAGATCGTGGGTGAGTTGGATCCCAAGACATCCACTGTGGAAGAATTGGGCCTGTATATGGCAGGCGCAAAGAGGGAGGCTGCGCGGTGAAAAAAGAAAAAACACCCTTGATCCGTCAAGAGGGATTTCAGACACTGCTTTCCTCGCTGATTTGCGTGCTGGGAGGCCTGATTATCGGCTATATCGTTCTGTTGCTTATTGAACCCAGCGGCGCTTTTGGGGCGATCATAGCAATTATGAAGAGCTTTTTCCGGTATCCCGGAAAGATGATGCTCAAGTATTTCGGACAGACACTGGTGCGCACCGTGCCGCTGCTGATGTGCTCCTTGTCCGTATTGTTTGCTTACAAGGTCGGTATGTTCAATATCGGCGTGGCCGGCCAGTACGTTGCCGGCGCCTGCGGCTGTCTGTACGCCGCTTTGGCATGGAAATTGCCGTGGCTGCCTTGCCTTCTTATCGGTATGGCTGCCGCCGGTCTTTTGGGTGCCATCTCCGGTATTTTGAAGACCAAATGCAACGTGAACGTGGTTATCTCGGGCATTATGCTCAACTGGATCACGCTCTATTTGACCAATTTGATTTTGAGTAAAGTCAAGAGCCCCAACAGCCCCTATACCCTGGAGCTGCGGGGAAACAATCCCGGGGCGATGCTGCCCCGTATGGGACTGGACAAGCTGTTTAACAATGAAAAAAGCGTTACCATCGCTATCCCCTTGGCTGTGATCATTGCCGTTGCCGTCTGGTTCGTATTGAACAAGACCAGGTTCGGTTACGAATTAAAGGCAACCGGTCACAATTATCACGCCGCCCGTTACGCCGGCATGAAGGAGAATTGGAATATCATTCTCACCATGTTCATCTCCGGTGCATTGGCGGGATTGGGCGCCGGTATGCTGTTTTTGACCGGTATTGAGAACTGGGAAACCACCACATCCTCCGTTCCCGCAATGGGATTCAACGGAATTGCGGT
>JBGVJO010000148.1:0-1604 GCA_045129535.1 Eubacteriales bacterium | reverse complement strand
CGCGTGTCAAAAATTACGCCCTCGCCTATACCCATCAATAAAGGGGGGATTTGAGAAGGATTTGCGTTTTGTTTACAGAAACCGCCCCTGCAAATAAAAAATGCGCCCTTTGGCGCAAAGTAAAAGTGGTCCGGGACGTTTTGACCCAGGCCTCATAGTTGTGTTGGATTGGCTTTGCAAACCGGTCGTGGCCCTTGGGGCCACAACCAAATCATATGATAACTGGTCTGGGCACCTGAGGCCCAGGCCACTTGTAGGCTTCGTTTGCGATAAAAATGTGGGGCCCACCCTATAATCTTGATGATCCTATAGGGGTGGACCTTGGGGCCACCCCTATAAATTCTCATCCTCTCCTATCGGCTGAAGGAAGGCTTCTGACATCAACCGCACGCCCAAGCGGAAACCGTAGGAGAATGCATCGCGCTCGGTGATGCTGTGCATCTCGTTCATGCAATCCTCGAACTTCTCAAATGTTTCCTTCTGCTTGTCCGTGAGGGAAGCACTAAGCTCGTCTCGATTGCGTGCCACCAGCGGAAGCAATTCCTTGAGACGTTTGTCACCACGAGTGCATTGCTCGAAGGGGGAGATGTTGCTGTACCAGAGCTCATCAAGTATTTTCATCAGAACCTCCGCATACAGAAACGGTGACTGCATCCCCGAGTTCTCCCTCGGCAATACAGTCACCGTTCTTTTTCATTTTCTCTACTGCTATCAAGGTCTGGCGGACAATTTCAAGCTCGCGGAACGTATGCGGATTCGCAACAAATTCATCCTGCCGAGCGAATACCTGCTTGACAACCTCGCTCATGACACCGTATTTGTCGCCGTAGCACGATTTCCTCAGCACTTGCCTTGATGTTATTCATCATTTGTACCCAGCGCAGCGTATCGGAGGCTTTGAGTTCTTCGGTTACACCCATTTGCACTGCCATCTGTGCGACATGTAAGTCGAGCTGTTCGTGAGCCTGCTCGTCGATATTGTGGAGGTATTCGTTCAAGCGTCCTTCCGTCAACAGAGTGGTGTATGTACCTCTGAGGTGCTTCTTTATAAAATCAAGATAAAGGTATCCGTATTTGCCAATTTCATAGTTGGTCTGCTCAGAGATTTCAAGCATCGGGTAGTATTGTTCGCCGCGAAGTTCATATTTGATGCCGTTTTTAGTGATGTACTTTTCCATAATCATATTCCTTTCGTTATCTGTTTTTTATAGGCAAGGCACGATCAGAATATGTTTTGAATGCCGTAAGCAAAGTATTTTGAGTAGTTTCGTTATGAACACTCGATATTTTTTTGTCTGTGTTTAGTATCGGCACAAGAATCGTATTCGATTTTTGGTCTATACTCAAATAATTAGTCGCATTAAGTACTAAGCGTTTTTACACCTTACTCAAAATCCTCGCTCGGCGCATCGGTTCCCGTAACGTTGATTTCGCCGTCGGGATAACTATATTCCGGATCGTCTACCCAATATTCAGCGGGATAATAGCCATACTCGTCCTCATACGATTCTGATGTATTGTGAATCACTTCGCCTTCGAGCTCGTATCTGTAAGCAACGTCCCACATTTCATATTTAATTTCATCCGTGGGATCGTCAAAGAAA
>JBGVJO010000147.1:0-5863 GCA_045129535.1 Eubacteriales bacterium | reverse complement strand
CCGTCGGATTACCGTACAATCCCCCACGAAGGGAAGTGAATCGTAAGTGTATATTTTGGCATTGGACAGCACAGCTGTCACTGCATCCGCGGCGCTATGGCGTGACGGAGCAATGGTGGCACAGTACGTGCTCAATTCCGGCCATACCCACAGCACCACGCTGCTCCCGATGATCCGTCATATGCTGGATACGGCTGGCGTATCTGTCGCGGATGTTGACTGTTTGGCTTGTTCTGTGGGCCCGGGCTCCTTTACGGGTATACGTATCGGTATCGCCACAGTCAAAGGGCTGGCTTTCGGTACCGATAAGCCTTGCGTGGGCGTTTCCTCTCTGGAAGCGTTGGCGTACGGAATGCGATCAGTCAATGGAATCGTGTGTCCCGTTATCAATGCACGGCGCACCCAGTACTATTCCGCCCTGTTCCGCGTACAAGACGGAGTGGTTACCCGCCTGACTGATGATGACGTTATCCTGGGCGCCGATATGGACGCTGTTTTGGCGCCGTACGACGAGCCGATCTACCTGTGCGGCGACGGTTACGATAGCGCCCGCGGGTTTATCTCCCATTCCCGTCTTATGTATACGCCGGAGGCGTGCCGTTGGCCCACCGCTTTTGCCGTGGCTGAGGCGGCTTCGGTCAGAATGCAGACGGCCCGGGAGGGAACCGCTTTTATTCCGGAGGATATGGTGCCGGTTTATTTGAGAAAAACACAGGCAGAACGGGAACGTGAGGAACGTCTTGCCTTAGCTGAGAATGGAGAATGATTATGGAACAGAACGTAAAGACGATTGCTTTTGCTTGTGATCACGGCGGTTTTTTGATTAAAGATGCCGTAATCAATCATCTGCAGAAAAAAGGATACGAGGTGATCGACTTCGGTACGAACAGCAGTGATAGCGTGGACTATCCCGTATATGCGGAGCCTTGCTGCCGCTCCATCGTCGCAGGAAAGGCTGATTTGGGTATTCTGATCTGCGGAACCGGTATCGGCATGAGCATTGCCGCCAACAAGATCCACGGAATCCGCGCCGCTTGCTGCGGTGATACCTACTCCGCCGCAATGACACGCAATCATAACAACGCCAACGTGCTCTGCCTGGGTGCCCGTGTGGTGGGTGAAGGCCTGGCTTTGGAAATCATCGACGCATTCCTTGCCAACTCCTTTGTGGGCAGCTACCACACCCGCCGTGTGGAAATGTTGGCCGAAATCGAGAAAAAAGGTTAATGTAAAGGCTGTTGCCGTGGGCAACAGCCTTTTTGATTGGACTACATCTGCTTTCGCATTCGCTCCAGTGCACCTTTTTCCAGACGGGATACCTGGGCCTGGGAGATCCCGATCTCATCCGCGATCTCCATCTGCGTCTTTCCGTTGAAAAAACGCAGGTGGATGATTTTTTTCTCCCTCTCGTTCAGCCGTTTCATAGCTTCTTTCAAGGCGATGTTTTCCAACCACGCCTCGTCCGATGCCCCCGCATCGCTGATCTGATCCATAATGTATATGGAATCCCCGCCGTCGTTGTAAACCGGCTCATACAGGGATACGGGTTCCACGATGGCCTCAATTGCGTGGGTGATGTTTTCTTCTTTTTCACCCAATTCGGCGGCAATCTGCGCGATAGTCGGCTCGGATGCCATACTTTTGGACAGTTTTTCCCGCGCCTGCAGGGCTCTGTATGCCAGATCCCGCACAGAGCGGCTGACACGGATCGTGTTGTTGTCCCGCAGATACCGGCGCACCTCGCCGATGATCATGGGAACGGCATAGGTGGAGAATTTCACGTCCAGATCCAGATTAAAATTGTCCACCGCCTTGATGAGACCGATGCATCCCACTTGGAAGAGATCGTCCAGATTTTCCCGACGGTTGGTAAAACGCTGAATAATGCTCAAAACCAATCTCAGATTTCCGTCGATCAGTTTTTGCCTTGCCGCCTGATCGCCTGTTTTGGCCTTTACAAGAAGATCATGTTTTTCCTCACTGGTCAGTGTGGCCAGCTTGGCCGTATTTACGCCGCATATTTCTACTTTGTTATAGTACATTCGCTCGCCCTCGTGCAGCCGATTTATAAAATCAGTATTGCCTTGGAGGACGTGCCGTTATGCAAATGGATGAATGTATCATTTTGGCAAATGTGGGAAGGAAAAGCACCCATTTCTCTGATGGGTGCTTTTCCTTATTCTGCCGCTGTCAGCATATTTTCAATATAGATTCCGTATCCTTTGGCGGGATCGTTTATGAGAACGTGCGTCACAGCGCCAATGAGTTTTCCATCCTGTATCAGCGGACTTCCCGACATGCCCTGGACGATACCGCCCGTTTTTTCAATCAAAGCCGGATCTGTCACGGTGATTTCCATATTCTTGTTGTCCAGACTGTTTTTCAGCTTGCGGATGTTCACTGTATAAGAGCAAATTCCTCCCTCATCCAAGGTGCAGAAAAGTGTTGCCTCTCCGTCGTGAATCTCATTTTTCAGCGCAATGGGAATGGCTGTTTTGTCGCTGATACTTTGCGGAAGTGCGGTCATAACTCCGTATACACCCGCGTGGGTATTGCCGAGAAGGGTGCCGATCTTGCCTGACGAGAAGTGCCCCTTCAATTCACCGGGCACGCCGCTTTGTCCCTTTTGGATTCCGCTGATGGTTACGTCAATAACGATTCCCCGGGAGAGCGGCATAAGAGATCCCGTTTCCGAATCACAGATTCCGTGTCCCAGCCCGGCAAATGCGCCGCTTTTGGGATCCACGTACGTGACGGTGCCGATGCCGGCCGTGTTGTCCCGTACCCACATCCCGGTTTTGTAGACTTGATCTGTGTTGGACAAAGACGGTGTTACGCTTACGCTGAATTCCGTATCGTTTCGCCGCAGGGTGATCGTGATCGGACGGCCTTCCGATGCGGCTACCAGTTTGGCCATATTCTCCGACGTGCCGACGGGCGTGCCGTTGATTTTCAAAATGATGTCTTTTACCTGAATACCGGCGTCACTGGCGGGATGGGGAGAGCCACTCGTGCAGTCCACGTCGGAAAATCCCACCACGATCAGACCGTCCGTGAACATTTTTGCACCAAAAGGCATTCCGCCGGGGCATAGATGGACGTCGTCAAACCGCTGAACGGAAACGTGTTTGATCGGCAAAACGCCGAGGAGGGAAGCGCAGTAGGATACATCCCCCCGTGTGTCGGCGGCTATAAAATTCTGTTCGGATTCAAGCCGCACCAGCGTATTGGCGGGCACACCCGAGTCCGCCCGATAAGAGTAGGAATCGTCAATACAGTAATCGGCTGCGCCGAGAATGGCGGTACAGGAAATGAGCAGCGCCAGGGCGCCGCGAATTATTTTCAACTTCATAGTTATACAATCGCTGAGATTCAGCGGACTCTCCTTTATCTGTCTGTAAAACACTGTCCATACTATGTGCTCCGAGGGCGTTTTTATGAGTAACAATTTTGTTTGAATCAGTATATATATGCCATGGATACCACGATGCTGCTGAGGAAACAACAATAATGCGAATTTTTTATCATAAATATCGAAATAAGGTTTGAAATACAGGCAAAGTTGTGGTAAAATAGTATAATAAGTATAGCTATGCGGAGGGGTCTATGATGCCTGAGTGGTTGACAGATTTTTCAGGAGGAATATTGCGGACCATTAAGTCCATTTCGTTCTTCGATATCATTGATATTATAGGCGTTGCGTTCCTGCTTTATTACGTGTATAAATTTATTCGTGACCGTCGCGCAGGCAAACTTGCTTTGGGTGTGGTTTTCATTTTTGCGTTCCAGATTCTCAGTGATATTCTGGAAATGCATGCTATGCAGTACATCCTTCAAAACGTGCTGCAGGTAGGACTGATCACGCTTGTGGTTTTGTTCCAGCCCGAGCTTCGCTCTGCTCTTGAGAAAATGGGTGGAGAGTCCCTGCGCGGAATCCGGAGCATTGGTGAACAAAAGACCGCCTCGCAGGTGTATGCCGCCATTGACTCCGTTGCCGCGGCGGTAACGGAGATGTCCGCCAGCAGGACCGGTGCGCTGATCGTGTTTGAACGCTCGACCAAGTTGGGAGATCTTATCCTGACCGGTACGGTCATCAACGCGGATCCGTCTCCGTTTTTGATCAAAAACGTATTTTTCAATAAGGCGCCCCTCCATGACGGCGCACTGATCGTTCGGGACGGACGCCTGTATGCCGCCGGATGCTTGCTGCCCTTGTCGACCAATCCCGACATCATCAAGGATCTGGGTACCCGTCACCGTGCCGCCATCGGTATGAGCGAGAACAGTGATGCGGTGGTGGTCGTTGTTTCGGAGGAGACAGGTACGGTATCCGTAGCTTATGAAGGTACACTAAAGCGTGGGTTCAACCGCAGCTCTCTGAGTAAGGAATTGCGTAAATACATGGTGGAATCCCGTGAGGGAAATAGCAAGAAGGCACGGATACCTTTTATCAAAAACAGATTTATCGATAAATCAAACGTAAAAACGGGAGAGGAGAATACGGATGAATAATAACCACACCCCGGTTACGGAACTCGGTGAAAACAATGCGCCCTTAATGCATAAGCATCACGCCTGGGTGGCAAAAGCGGTTTGTGTTTTCCTTGCATTTCTGATCTGGCTGTACGTTATGCAGGTGGATAGTCCGGAATACGAGGAGGTTTTTCAGTCTTTGCCCGTTGAGTTGGTGAATACACAGATATTGGACGGCGAAAGCGGACTCTCCGTATATAGCGGCTACGGCAATACCGTGGACGTAACCATTATCGGCAAAAAGAGTTTGATCAACCGCATTTCCAGCGGTGATATTCACGTGTACGCCGACGTGTCTACCATTAAAACGGCCGGTTCACACGCCGTTCCCGTGTATGTCGAGGCACCATCAGGCCTTACGGTGGGTGGTGTGTCCGAGAATGCCATCAGTGTGTACTGCGACGTCCGCTCCAGTAAAGTTATTGACGTGAAGGCAAAGATTTCCTCCTTCACTATGGCCGGTGATTTGGAGATGGGCCGTCTTGAGCCGGAGTACGATACGATTGTCGTAACGGGTCCTAAATCCACATTGGACAACGTGGCCTATGCCCAGGTCGTTTTGGATCTGGGAAACGTGCAGTCCTCCATGACAGCGTCCGGTAAGTTGGTTCTGATGGATAATTACGGATTCCGTGTCGATGACCGGTATCTGAAGATGTCCAATTCCTACGTTACCGTGGAAATTCCCGTATATGCTCACAAGACGTTGCCTTTAACGGTGGCGTATAAGTACGGCTTCTTTAACGAATCGAACGTTGTAATCGATATTCAGCCTCAGCTCTTGCGTATCAAGGGAGATCCTTCCGTTATTAACAGGATGACGGAGGTGGTAGTGACTACCTTGGATGAAAAGACGATCAAGGGTAACGCAGTGCAGGTGGTTGCGCTGGATTTGCCTGACGGATTGATTGCCGTGGACGGCACGGAAAACGTATCGATTGCGGTATCCCATCTGAACACGTACACGAGTATTTTTATGGTCACGGATATTGACGTGGCCGGAGACGTGGATGTGAATTATCAGATTCTTGACAAATCCATTGCCGTTACGGTGCGCGGTACGCTGGAGCAGCTGAGCAAGCTTCGCTCCACCGATTTCTCTGCGGTTATTGATCTCAGCGGTTACTCCGCCAATGCCACGGGCGTGATTGAAGAAATAGCGGAAATCCGCATTGATTCCAGCTACGCTGCGGGTGTGTACGAGATCGGAGAATATCCAATAAAGGTGAGATTGAATTGACAAAAACAGTATCGGCCTCCGGTGAGCGCCGGATCCTTATTGAAAATATCAGAGTGCCCGTGTCGGCAGCGGATGAGGCAGTGTTTGCGG
>JBGVJO010000146.1:0-10105 GCA_045129535.1 Eubacteriales bacterium | reverse complement strand
ACGGCTACCGCGGCTTGTACCACGTGCTCCACGGCGCCTTGTCGCCTATGCGGCACATCGGCCCCGATCAGATCAAGATCAAGGAGCTGATGGCACGCATCGAGGAGGGAAATGTGGGTGAGGTGATCCTGGCCACCAATTCCACCGTGGAGGGGGAAGCCACCGCCATGTATCTGGCCCGTCTGATCGCGCCCTACGGCGTCAAGATCAGCCGTATTGCCAACGGCGTGCCCGTTGGCGGTGACTTGGAATACACCGATGAGATCACCCTGAAACGTGCCCTCGACGGCCGCTACGATATGAATTGAAAAAACACCCCGTCCGGGGTGTTTTTTTGATGTATCCTACCGGTATACCATTATCCGGATAACCTTGGAGAATTTTCCTTATGGGAAATTCGTACAGTTACCGCTTAAAATATCCCTGCTCAGTGGTGATGGGAGGTGTAGAATTTCTGCAGATCGAACGTCAGCTTTCCGTCCTCATCGGCCACAAAGCCCAACTTTTTCAGAAGCGCGGGATCGGCACAGCCGTCGGCGGCCGTCAGCGTGGGAATCCCACAGCGGAAGAGAAAACTCATGGCGGCCCGCGCCATGATCATCATGCCTTCCTCATCCTCCACACCGGGGCAGGTGCGGAGATCGTGAAACTCACCCCGATCTCCCTTGAGGGAGAACTGGCACACGCCGATGGGGAAACGAACGGTCTTTCCGTTCTCCTCGCATTCGTTGGCCAGATAGGCAAAGTCGGATTCAATATATGTACCGCCGCACAGAGTCACAAAGTGCTCCTGTACCGCTTTATCTTCAATCGGTTTAATTGCCAGCATGCTTATTCCTCACTGTCTGTAATGGGGGAGTTCGTTGCCGTCTTCAGGTAACGGACTTCCTCTTTTGTCAGGTGTCGCCATTTTCCTCTTGGCAGATTGCCCAGACGGATGTCGCCGATGGCAATTCGGCACAGGCGAACGATTTTAAATCCCAAATTATCGCACATACGGCGGATCTGGCGGTTTCTTCCTTCGTGCAGCGTCAATTCCACGGTGGATACTGCCGTTCCGTCGGGTAAACGCTCACCCGCGGTGAGAAGCGCCGCTTCCACGGGGCGGAGTGCGTACCCGTCCAGCGTGATTGGCTCGGTGAAGCGGGCTGCATCGGCTGCCGTCAGCGTACCTAGGATTGTCACCGCGTATTTTTTCGGTATGTGATGGGCAGGATGGGTCAGCCGATTCGTCAGCTCTCCGTCGTTTGTGAACAGAAGCATCCCCTCGGAATACATATCCAGCCGGCCCACGGGATAAACCCTCTCGGTCACACCGTGAAGAAGATCGGCGGCCACCTGCCGTCCTTTTTCATCCTTCATGGTGGTCACATATCCAATCGGCTTGTTGAGCAGAATATATGTACGGCCCACGTGGCCGACTTCCTGTCGGATCACCCGGCCGTTCCAGCGCACCGTGTCCTTGTGGGGAT
This sequence comes from Eubacteriales bacterium, assembly GCA_045129535.1. Classification (GTDB taxonomy): domain Bacteria; phylum Bacillota; class Clostridia; order Oscillospirales; family CAG-272; genus SIG701. Next base: position 8,633 of record JBGVJO010000146.1, on the reverse strand, counting down.
CGATCTTCTGCCCGATCTCCGCGCGGATGCCGTTGACGGTCACCGTTCCTTTTTGGATCTCCGCCTCAGCTGCCCGTCGGGACAGAACGCCGCAGTCGGAGAGATATTTTTGTAGTCTGATTGTTTCCATAGTTCCTACTTCTTTGGAGTAATAAACTCTTTGATTCGCGCCAGATACCCCTTGGGTCGGGGAAGGGCGTCTGCATCTTCTTCCGCATACAAAGGTGTGCGTGCGATTTCCGTTCCGTCGCAGAAGAAGACAATTTCGCCCACCGTATCCCCTGCCATTACGGGCGCGCACAGGTACCGGTTGGCTTCGATCACGTGGGTGATTTCCCCGTGCTCTCTCGGCAGAATGAGGGATACCCCATCTCTGTTGGACGCACTTACGGATTCCGACGTGGAGCCAAGGCAGGACAGAGCGCAACGGATCTGGCCCGGTTGTGCCAATTCAGCACATTCGTACAAAGAAAATCCGTAGTCCAGCATAGCGGTATGATCCCGCCAATCATCGGGGGCAGACAGGGTGACGGCAATCATCGTTACACCGTCCCGCGTGGCGGCGCTGACAAGACATCGCCCGCACCGCTTTGTGTAGCCGGTCTTGACCCCGATAGCCCCGCTATAATATTTCAGCATTTTGTTGTGATTGATCAGTACACGGATTCCCTCATCCCCACCCAGAGGAATGTTCGTCTTATAGGTGGATACGATCCGGGCAAAATCGGGATTTTGCAAAGCATACCGCGCCAGCATCGCCAGATCGTAGGCGGAGGAGTAATGCTCCGCATTGTCCAACCCGTGGGGATTGGTGAAATGGGTGTCCGTAAGGCCTATTCGCTGTGCGGTCTCGTTCATCAAATCCGCAAAGGATTCGATATTGCCCGCTATCTCAATGGCGATCGCTGCCGCCGCATCGTTGGCGCTTTCCAGCATCAGAGCGCAGAGCAACTGTTCCATCGTGAGGATCTCGCCCGCCTTCAAATAGACGGAGGAACCCTCCACGCCTACGGCCTTTTCGGAGATCTGCACCGGTTGGCTCAGATCCGCGTGCTCCAGCGCCACGAGAGCGGTCATAATCTTCGTGGTGCTTGCCATAGGCAGTCTTTCGTGAGCGGCACTTTCCATCAGCACCTGTCCGGTGGATGCCTCCATCAATACCGCCGCGCGGGCGGACAGACTGGGTGCGGCGTACGCGGCACGCGGACATCCGACCATCCAAAGAAAGACGGCCAGTACGGCACATAAGATTTTTTTCACAACAAACACACTCCCATCGGCTTTGATATCCCTATCATTGCCCGGTGGGTGGATGTTATGCGGTGTAATTATTTACGCTCCCGCCAAAAATCAGCCGTTTGCCTCATCCGAGGTGTCGGATTTCTTGGCAAAGATCGCCTTCAGCTTTTCAATCAGCTCGGGAGATCTGTCCAGCAGACCAACGATCTGAGATACGGGATCGGATTTGTCGGAGGTGGGCTCGTTTACGTTCAGAAGCTGTACGTCACCGTGGGGCGATACAACGAGGAACGCAACGGGGGATACGGTCAGGCCGGTTCCGCCGCCGCCGCCGAAATTGTTCACGGTGTGAGAGGTATTCTGTGTGTTCTTGCCCAGATAATCCACGCCGCCGGAGGCAAATCCCACAAACACCTTGGATACGGGAATAACCAACGTGCCGTTGGCGGTGGTGATGGGAGATCCGATTACGGTGTTGGAATCCACCATCGAGCGGATGCTGTCCAGGGAGGTTTGAATGATGTCGTTCAGTTTGTTCTCGCTCATGTTTCTACCTCATTCATTTTTGTATTTTAGGCGAACTCGCCGTTTTTTCTTTCATAAATCGGATGAAAAATACGATGCCCGTGCTGAGCAGATCGATCAGTCGTAGACGGAAGATAATAAGCAGATCGGCCGTGGTTTTGGTCGCAAGGAAATCGGGGACAACGGATACAGACGTGTCGTCCTTGCGGCTCATCTTCGTTTTGTTGGACAGCAGTTCCATCAAATACGCCACGCCTTGCGCGACGATACCGTAAGTCAGCGCCGTTTTTGCCGCATCGGGACCGCCCACGACAATGTGCACCCGGGCAATCTTGACACACAGCTTGCCAAAGAAAGTGTCCAATATATCGCCTACGATTCGCAAGACCAGAGAGATGGCCGAGGGCTCGTCCGTGATGCCTTCGTCGGCCGCCTTCTTTTCTTTCTCTGCCTGCTTGGCATTGTCGGATTCCTTCTTTTTCCGCGCCTTTTCTTCCTCTGCCAGGCGTTTCTTTTCCGCCCGCTCGGCATCCTTCAAAAGAAGCTTTGCGTACTTCTTCTTGGATAAAGGTTTCGTTTTCTTTTCTTTTTTGGGAATTATAGGATAGTATATACCCGGTACACCCACCGCCAGGGTGACCTTATCCGTATACCCAATTTTAATGGATACGGGAATCAGGATGAGCGCCAAAAGAAAAAGTAAGATTCCCAACAGAATCCACAGTACAACAGTCATAGGCGCGCCTCCTTTCGGTGAATGGTCAGGGAGATTTATTCGTTTTCAGCCGGGATGTCTGCATCCGCTGCGGCAGCGATTTCCACTTGATCGGATGCTTCCTTCAACTCGCCTTCCTTCGGCTTCATAGGCAGATGGATCTCGGGCAATTCGCTGAGGGAATTCAAGCCGAATACCCTCAGAAAATCCTCGGTGGTCCGATAGAGCATGGGACGTCCGGGGGCGTCCAGTCGGCCGCAGGGCTCGATCAGATGCTTCTCGCAGAGGGTATTTACGCTGTAGTTGGAGTCCACGCCGCGCACCGTGTCAATATAGGCACGGGTTACGGGTTCGTTGTAGGCAATAATGGCCAAAACCTCGATGGAGGAGGCAGACAGATTGCCGCCACGGCGGATACCGAGCGCCTCACGGATATACTGGCCGTACTGCTCCATGGTACAAAGCTGACAGGAGTCGTCAAAGGTCAGAAGCATAATGCCGCGAGGCAGTGGCGAATCGATGGAATTGTATTCCATCGCATACTCCAAAACGATTTTTCGCACCTGCGCGGGTGTTTTATTCAGTACGTCGGCCAACTTGTCGTACGTGATGGGATGACCGGCGGCGAAGAGGATCGCCTCGACAGCCCGTTTTACGGCACGAACGTCCTCTTCTTCGCACATATCCATCTGCGTTATTTCTTTAATCTGTTCCATAGTGAACCTACTTCCGTTATGTGTTGGCGGATTCTTTCAAAATCCGCTTCACCGTTTCGGGATCTGCGTCCCGATTCAGGGAGATCTGTACCGATTCGTCGGAGCGGATGACTCCGTCGGAGGAGTATTCCGTTTCCTCCAGGAGGACGGCGCCTGCTTTGAGCAGCTCCAGCATAGCCATAAACATGGCGATCATGGTGGAGCGGGAGTCCGCCGTGGAGAAATAATTATACAGTGTAATGGGTTTGCCCGTGCTGAGCACCTCGATCAGACGGGATGCTACTACTGCCACCGATACCGGAGGCTTTTTGATCAGCGGCTCAAACCGCTTTACCGCATCCTCATCCGTCACACGGATCTCGGACAGCATCTTCAGCATCGCCCGACTGAGCAGCTCCGCATCGTGATCGGCCACGTAAGAGGTATCCACCTGGATTTCGTCCGTGTCCTTGATCATACGGGTGCCGAATTCCGCAAACATACGGGTAAGGGAAACGGAGGCTTCCTTGGTGCGCTTGTATTCCAGCATGGCGTTGGCCAGCATGGCGCGGGGATCCTCGTCCGTTTCCTCATTGCGGGGCAGAAGCATCTTGCTCTTGATCAGCATAAGCTCGCTGGCCATCACGATGAATTCCGAGGACAACTCGATATCCATAGCCTGCGCCTGTGCAATATATTCCATATACTGCGAGCAAAGCAGGGAAATGGGAATATCGTCAATATTGATTTTGTTTTTCTCGACCAGTGCCAACAGCAAGTCCAGCGGCCCCTCGAAGCGGTCGATTTTGTACTGAATCGTTTCCATCATCATAAAAACGGAATGAGATCGATGATCCATTCCAATCCCATCAAAAGATAACTGCGCAAAAACAGCAGGGGAATGTCCAGAACGTTAAACACGAGAAGGAGCACGAGAGCAAAGGAGATATAGCGCTCGTACTGTACGTACTTGAAATAAACGCGGGAAGGGAGTATCAGCGCCAAAAGGTGAGAGCCGTCCAGCGGCGGAATGGGTAAAAGATTGAAGATGGCCAAACCGGCGTTGAGGGAGCAGAACAGCGCGAGGAACTGAAACAGCATAACGAGCGCTCCCGTTCCGAAGGACCCCAGCGATACGGGCGGCAGGGCGGGAAGCACCAGTACTTGCAGAAGCCGCAAGATAAGCAGACCGATGAACGCAAGAACAATGTTGGCGGCAGGTCCTGCCAGCGATACCAATACCATATCCCGTTTTGGTTTTTTAAGATTGCGGGAATTGACGGGTACGGGGCGGGCCCAACCAAATCGGGCTACGATCATGCACAGAACACCCAAAGGATCCAGATGCTTCAGGGGATTGATGGTCAGGCGTCCGAAGTTTTTGGCCGTGGGATCCCCCAATTTATAGGCCGCCCAGGCGTGAGCACATTCATGTACGCTGAGAGCAAGCAGAATGGCGGGAAGCGAGAGAAGAAATTCAATGAGCCATTCACGCATGTGGGACATACCTCCTTGTTTTACAGATCCTCGTCCAGAGTAAGCAGATCGTCGTAGGACTCACGGCGCACGGCCACCCGATCCTTGCCGCCCGATACCATAACAATCGGCGGACGGGGCAGACGGTTGTAGTTGGATGCCATGGAGTGATTGTACGCGCCGGTTACCAGCACGGCCAACGTATCGCCCCGTTCGGGACGGACGATTTTTACACCTTCCGCCAAAAGGTCACCGCTCTCACAGCAGCGGCCGGCTACGGTGCATTCGTAATCGGCGCACTCACCTGCACGGGCCGCGTGCAGGATCGTGTAGCGGGATTGATACAGCGTGTAGCGGGGATTGTCGGGCATACCGCCGTCCACGGATACGTAATTGCGGAATCCGGGAATCTCCTTCACGCTGCCGACAGTGTAGAGCGTAATGCCGGCGGCCGCTACGATGGATCGGCCGGGCTCCATCAGGATCACAGGCTTTTCCATACCGTAACGGGCGCATTTCTCGTCAATGATCTTGCCCAGCGCACGGATGTTGGCAACGTAATCGATTTCCGGATCGTCCTCGGTGTAGCGTACACCGAATCCGCCGCCGATGTTCAAGATCGGCAAAGCCGCGCCGTGCTTGTGTCGCATCTGCGCCACGAAATCGATCATAATGTCCGCCGCATCGGCGAAGGGAGCGATGTCGAAAATCTGGGATCCCACGTGGCAGTGCAGACCGTCCAAAATCAGATTCTCTTTCGTCAGGGCGGCGCACACGATGGTTTCCGCCTGGCCGGTCACGATGGCCGAGCCGAATTTGGAGTCCACGTTGCCCGTGATGATCTTTTTGTGAGTGTGGGGATCAATGCCGGGGGTGATTCGCAGAAGTATTTTCTGGCGCACACCTGCTTCACCGGCGATCTTGTCCAATGCGTTCAATTCCTCGTGGCAGTCCACTACAATGTGGCCCACACCAAGGGAAACCGCATAACGCAGATCGGCGTCGGTCTTGTTATTTCCGTGGAAATAGGCCCGATCCATGGGGAAATCCGCGGCGTGAGCGGTGTGCAATTCTCCGGGGGAAACGCAGTCCGCGCACATGTTTTCCTCCGCCATAATGCGGTACATTCCCTTGAAGCAAAGGGCCTTGCCCGCATATACGGGGGTGGATTCACCGCCAAAGCTTTCCGCAAAGGCGGATTTGTACATCCGGCACATAGAACGGACGTGATCCTCATCCAATACGTACAGAGGAGTGCCGTGCTTTTGTGCCAGTGTCAGTGTATCGATTCCGCCGATGGTCAAATGGCCCGCGGCGTTGATGCCGTAGCAAGAGTGAAGCATGATCGTTGCCTTTCGTTTTCATTACAGATTGCAGTGGGATGCGATCTCGTCCCACAACTCCTCACGGCCGGCGCCGTTTTGAGAGGAGTACAAAATAATGCATTCCGCCTCGGACAGATCCGGATCCGCGCAGAGCGTTTCCACACATTTCTTTTTCTCCGTGGCGTTCAGTTTATCGCATTTCGTTGCCACCACGATGTGGGGAATGGAAGCCAGACGCAGATAGCGGAGCATATCCCGATCGTCGGCGGTGGGGCCCACACGGCTGTCCACCAACTGGATGACCAACCGAAGCAGATCGATGTTGGGATTATCGGTAAAATAACCGTCCGTCAGAGAGGACCACTTCTGTTTGTCCGTTTGGGTACGCTTGGCGTAGCCGTAGCCGGGCAAATCCACCAGAAACAGCTTGCGGTCCACATCGTAAAAATTGATGGTGATGGTTTTGCCGGGAGCGCTGCTGACCCGCGCCAGAGATTTTCTTTGGAGAAGGGAATTGATCAGCGAGCTCTTTCCCACGTTGGATCGTCCGGAGAAGGCGACTTGAGGGATAGCGTCCTTGGGGAACTGGCGGGACAAACCGGCGGAAATCTTCAAAGTGGAGTTATTCAGATTCAACTTCATTTCCAACGGCTCCTTTCGATTATCTGACAGAGGCGGGAATGCGGGCATCCCCGGCAGGAATCAGCGTGGAGAAAGGCTCCTTTGCCTTTTCCTGACCTTTCGTTGTGCGAACGGCTTCTCCCTTGAGCGGGCAGAGTGCGGTACGCAGTACCTCACCCGCATCACGGCAGGGAATAAAGAGGAGATTCTGCCGCACGATGGGATCGATCTCCTCCAGATCGGCACGGTTGTCGTGGGGAATGATCACGCGGGTTACGCCGGCAGACCAGGCGGCAGTGGTCTTTTCCTTCAAGCCGCCGATAGCAAGCACACGGCCGGTCAGCGTCAGCTCACCGGTCATGGCAATATCCCGATGGACGGGACGGCCGGACAGCGCGCTTGTCAGAGACGTCAGAATCGACACACCGGCGGAAGGCCCGTCCTTAGGCGTAGCACCCTCCGGCACGTGAATATGAATGTCTTTCGTTTTATAGAAATCGGTAGCCACTCCCAATTCATCGGCGTGAGCGCGTATGTAGCTGACGGCCAGGCGGGCGGATTCCTTCATTACGTCGCCGAGGGAGCCGGTCAACTCAATCTTACCCGTGCCCTCCATAATCAGGGTTTCGATTCGGAGCAGATCGCCGCCGGACTCGGTATAGGCCAGCCCGTTGACTACGCCCACCGCGTCGGTGTCGTAGATGGCATCCTGGATCAGCTTGCGAGGGCCAAGGATGTCAGCCACGTTGTCCTTTGTCAAGGTGATTTTCTTTATGCCGTCTTCCACGATTCGGCGTGCCGCACGGCGGCAGACCGAGGCGATCTCTCGTTCCAGACGGCGCACACCGGATTCACGGGTGTATCCGTCGATAATCTCCATCACGGCATCGTCGTTGATTTTCAGCATACGCTTGTTGAGACCGTGCCGTTTCATCTGCTTGGGAATCAGGTGATTCTGTGCAATAGACAGCTTTTCGTTCTTGGTGTAGGTGGTCAGCTCAATGATTTCCATACGGTCGAGCAGAGGGCGGGGAATGGTATCCAGTGTATTGGCCGTCGCGATGAATACGCACTCGGAAAGATCCAGGGGCAACTCAATAAAGTGATCCCGGAAGTTCTTGTTCTGCTCACCGTCCAGTACCTCCAGCATAGCGGAGGCCGGATCACCGTGGGCATCGGAGCACATCTTGTCGATCTCATCCAGAAGAATCAAAGGATTACGGGTGCCTGCCTGTACCATAGCGTTGACGATACGGCCGGGCATGGCGCCGATGTAGGTCTTTCTATGACCGCGGATGTCCGCCTCATCCCGAATACCACCCAGGGATACGCGCACGTAATTGCGGCGCATAGCGCGGGCAATGGAGGCACCCAAGGAGGTTTTACCGATTCCGGGCGGGCCTACGAAGCAGAGAATCTGATTCTTGAGATCCGGTGCCAACTGCCGTACGGCAATGTATTCGAGAATACGGTCCTTGACTTTAGTCAGACCGTCGTGATCTGCGTCCAAAATTTTCTTCGCGGCCGCTACGTCCACCCGATCGCGGGACAGCTTTGTCCACGGGATTTCCAGACAGGTGTCCAGGTAGGTTCTGAGAACGGATGCCTCGGGGGAACCGAAGGAGGTTTTATTCAGGCGGGCTACTTCCTTGAGCAGCTTCTCGCGCACTTCGGCGGGAGGATTGGCACGCTCGATTTTGGCGTAGTATTCCTCTACCTCATCACCGGCATCGCCGTTCAGCTCCGTCTGAATGACCTTCATCTGCTCCCGCAGATAATAATCTCTTTGGTTTTCGTCGATCTGTTCGCGGACTTTCTGGTGGATCTTGGATTCCAACTGCAGAATTTCCGCTTCCTTGTCCAAAAGGACAGCTACCTTCTCCAATCGCTTCAGCGGGTCAAAGACCTCCAGGATGGCCTGCTTGTCTTCGGTGCGCATCAGCACGTTGGAGGCGATCAGATCGGCCAAAAGACCGGGATTTTTCACAGAACGGGCAGCCAGGAGGATCTCATCGGATGCACCCGGGATATTCTGCA
>JBGVJO010000145.1:0-6093 GCA_045129535.1 Eubacteriales bacterium | reverse complement strand
TCAATGCGATAATCCATTGTAAATCTCCTTGAAATTGGATAGTATAAACAATAGGTAAATAACGTCACATGCCTGCCCCCGCCTTTCGGCTGGGGCAGGCTGTGTATGTACAATATATCAGATGTCCAGGCTGCGGATAACTTCCTTCAGGCTTTCCGCGCTCTTGTTGAGCAGAGCAACCTCGCCGTCGGTCAGGGGCATGATTACCTTGCCTTCCGCGCCCTCGCGGCCAACGATGTTCAGTACGCTGAGACATACGTCGTCGATGCCGTACTCACCGTGCATCATGGTGGAAACGGTCATGGTCGTGTCGATGGCACCCAGGAGAGCCTTGCAGATGTGGCATACGGAAACGGATACCGCATAGAAGGTAGCACCCTTGCGGGCAATAACGCGGGCGCCGGACTTACGAACGTAGTTCTCGATGTCGTCGTGATTCAAGGGAGGAATCATACCGTCGTTGTTGGACAGGTAGTTGGGATAATCGTCAACGGGTACGTTGGAGATGTTGGCGATGGACCACGGAACGAATGCGGAGTCGCCGTGCTCACCCATGATGTACGCGTGCACATTCTTCTGATTGATGTGATAGTACTCGGACAGTCTTGCTCTCAGACGGGCGGTGTCCAGAATGGTACCGGAACCGATGATCTGCTTCTCGGGCAAACCGGAGCACTTGCAGAAGGTATAGGTAAGAATGTCAACGGGATTGCTGACGATCACGTATTTTGCATTGGGAGCATAGCGGGTGATCTCGGGGATGATGCTCTTGGTGATGTTTACGTTGATCTGGGCCAGATCCAGACGAGACTGACCGGGCTTACGTGCTACGCCGGAGGTGAGAACAACGATGTCGGAGTTCACCGCGTCGCGATAGTCGCCTGCATAGATGGAGCAGGGAGCGCAGAAGGGAATACCCTGACGGATGTCCAGGGCTTCGCCCAGGGCCTTCTCCGTATTCAGATCGATCATCACGATCTCGTTGGCGATGCCTGCTACAGCCAGAGTGTAAGCAATGGTAGAGCCTACGCTGCCGGTTCCGATTATGGTAATCTTGCTCATTGGTTTGCCTTCCTTATATAATTGTATTATTATACTGATGTTGCGTGATGTGCCGGATAAGAGGCCTCACTGCCATTATATCGATAATTGATGAACGATATAAATGGGCAAAATAAACAGCCGGGCAAAAGGTGTTAAAGACACTTTTGTGCAAAACACACAGTTTGCACGGCGAAGTCAATGCCACAGGAGACAGAATTCCAGCAAGTCACATATATAAAATATTATAATACAAACGGGTAGATTTGTCAATGAAAAGAATATAGAGATATGACGAATTTCGGGGGCAAAAAAGGGGGGATTTCGTTATTTTGATGAAAAAGAAAAGACGGGTATCCGACACGGCTTTGAAACGGTTTAGGTGGGATGGGAAAATGGATGAATTTTTCGTTTTTTTCAAAAATATTTGCAAAAACGGTTGACATTCACCCAGGGTGAAATGATAGAATCTGGGTGAAAGGAGATGATCGTATGCGTATGAAGGACGTTTTGGCGAGAACGGGACTGAGTGATCGGGCCGTCCGTCTGTATATTGAAAACGGACTTTTGTCACCTCGGCAGGACAGTAGCTATGCCGGTCGGAAATCCATCACGTTCAGTGAAGAGGATGTGGAAATCTTGGAGGTGATCGCGACCCTCCGACGTGCCGGATTCTCTCTTTCGGACATCCGCCGGATGCAGGAAGATCCTTCGTGTGCGAGGGAGGTGCTGGACGGACATCGGGACGCACTGACGGAGGAGATCGAACAGAAACAGGAAATCCTGCAAAAACTGTCTGCCATTCCCGCCGATACACCCATATCCTGTCGGACGATCGCTGACGGGATCCGCGCATCTGCCTCCTCTCAAACTATTCCAAAGGAGGATTCCAATATGTCGTTCCGTGAATTGAAAACACTCTTGCAACGCCGTACAACCTCATTGTTTACATTCGTATTTTTGCTCCTCGGATCACTCGAACTGTTTTCCGTCACCCTCCGTGCCGCTTTTGCGAAGATGCGTTTTGGCGGAGGATTCAAATTAGACTATGCGTTTCATTGGGAATCCCTCGTAACGTATATGGGCGGATTTATCGCAGTGCTGCTTATTCTGGCTTCCGCTGCGTGTGCTCTTGCCTATATCCTGCGGGGAAAGCGCTCACTGCAGATCAGTACACTGGTGCTCACCGTTGCCTCTGCACTTGTCCTTTTGCTGTTGCCAGACGCCGTGAAGGAGGGGATGTTCTTTTACGAGTTCATTGATTACCGATTCTCCTTTATGCACGGCATATTCTTTTCCGCAGAACAGTGGTTTGACATTCTGATACAGTCTCTGAAATTTGTTCCTCTTATGGCCGCGGCCATTTTGAGTGCCGTAGGACTTTATAAGGATGAACCCAGATGAAAAAAAGCCCCTGTCCCGTGTCAAACGGGGCAGGGGAGCTTTCCTTTTATGCCAGATCGTCGGCGGAATCATACCAGTGCAGAACATCGGTGAGATGCTCCTCCGATACGTAATCTCCGGTGTTCTCCAAAAGATACAGCATCCGTGCGTCGCCCTCGGATTTGTTTTTCTTTTTCCGCATGAACGCAATCAGCGTGTCGATCATTTTCTTGTAGATGCCGGTAAGCTTTTCGTGGTCGATGCCGCCCTGCAGTGTAAACAAAGGGGTAGCCGCGGGGATCTTTTCGGCCCGGCGGATTTCCGTCAAAAGGGATCCCGTGTCGCAAAGTCCCACACCGCATACGGCGCAGATTTTGTACCGTCCGGCGGCCTTTTTGTATCCGCGGACCGTGCCGGCCATCAGCCATCCCAGATAAATGACGGGGGTGCCTTTGGCAAGCGCGGTTTTTGCCTCGTCCAAAGAGTACGCGGGCAAGGCGGTTCTCTCTCCCAGCATGGCAGCATAGCGGGCGGTAAATCCCGTGTTGGATGTGTAAACGATGGCAGACGGTTTCATAGGACTCTCCCTTAACAAATACTTACTGATATTATATCACAAGTCCCGCGGCGGAGCAATAGGGAGGTGTGTCATACTTTGTCGGAAGACGGGACTTGCCCGCCTGCGGGCGGTGCGGTGGTGGCGAGTTGCGAAACGCAACTCGGAAAACAGTCCCCCGGACTGTTTTTTAACACGCACCCTTCAAGTCCCTGCATCTATACAAGAAACAAAGGCACCATCCAAAAGGATGATGCCTTTCCGAGTTGGTGGTTTCCACCAACTCGCATGGTGCGGAAGACGGGACTTGCCTGGCTGCGGCCAGAGCGGTGGCCGGCTCTGACTGCCACCGGCAGTCATTCACTACCGGCCCTTCAAGTCCCGTTTCACATAAATCAAAAAAATACAGGCATCGCCCGATGGGCAATGCCTGTATTTTGAAAGTAGTGACCTATTCTGATACGAAATGCACACCCCACCGACCTTTCGTGTAAAGGTTCAAAGGGTGTGCATTTTTTAATTATTCCCCAAGACCGCAAAGAAAGACCGCAAAACCCGTTCACCCAAAAAGGTGTGCGGTCTTGCGGTCTTACCCGTTTCGGTGCGATTACGCTCCGACCTTGATTTCTGTGCCGTTGGCAAATGCAAAGGTGACTTCGCCGTTCCTGTGGACGATGGCCCTTTCAATCATCACCGTCCAGATGGTGTCGTTCCAGTCGTGCATCACCTCCGGCTGTTTCTTGAGGGTGCGGATATAAAGCGCCATCTTTTTGTCCTGCTGACTGCGGGAGGTGCGAAGGCTCTGCAACCTTTCCAGTTCCGCAGCCGCTTTCTCGTACCGTTCGGTGAGGGCTTCGTACTTTTTGAGGTAGGCTTCCTGGGACTGTGCCGTGGATGCGTTTTCCTTGACTGCCGTCTTGACCAGTTCGGCAACCACCTGGGTCTCTTCAAGTTGCCGTTCAATGTCGGCATCCAATGTTCCGAAGTCCATCAGCTTCTGCCGCCACGCTTCGATTTCCTTTATAATCTGCACTCGATCCTGCATCATCAGATTGTAGGCTTTTATGAAAAGCCGCTGTATGGTTTCGGTGTTCATTACGGGAGTGTGGCAGCGTTCCTCGTTGGCGAATTTGCCGTTGCACTGCCAAATGGTACGGCGGTATTGGTCGGTGGAGTGCCAGACCTTGGGACCGAAGAAGGCACCGCAGTCCTCGCAGACCAGTTTGGCTGAAAGGACGCTCTTGCCGCTGTAGGCTTTGCCCAGGGTCTTCCTTCTGGCGAACTCTGCCTGCACCTGCTCCCATTCGTCCGGCTCAATGATGGCGGGATGACTGCCCGTCACATAATACTGTGGGACTTCACCCTCGTTGGGTTTCATTTTCTTTTCCAGAAAATCTACCGTGAATTTCTTCTGCCTTGCCACGTTGCCGTTGATACAATAAGACTATTACAGCAAGGATGTTCACAAGGGGGGTGCAGATTGGTTTAGGGGGTTCAAAGCCCATGAAACGCCGAGTTTATGCGGTTTTTCCGAACTTTTGCGACGTTCATATATCCGCTGCGAGTGACCACAAAAGCCCACGAAATCTTTGTAGAGTTATCTTTGACAGATTTAATGAGCTTCATTATGTACGCAAAAATAAGGGCAAAAAACTGGGCTACACTTTTTGAAATCACCCCTTCAAAGGAGGCAAAAATCAAAAGTGTAGCCCAATTTTATTTGACGCTGATGCGGATGCCGGATTGGAAAACTACGGTCATTTTCTCCTTAGAATGCACCTCAATAAAATCAAGAGTCCGTAGCATCAGAGCATAGTCGAAACCATCAATCCTGCCCACGCCGTCCAATAAGCCTACCATCTCTTTGGCTCTGAACCTGGTAAGCGCATTGTCCGTGGTTGCGATTGTTCTTTGTAGAATTGGCTGATACCGTGTTTTCTTGCTTACCAGTTGATTCCAGGCTCGAACAAAAACCTTCCGTGGGGATGTGAACGGAATACGGATATCCGAGCAGATCATCGGCCGTGGTGGTGTCGGATGATTATACTTCTCACGGTAAGCAACCATTGCCGGAGAAGGATCGACCACCCTTTGTCGAGATGGCGGTGTGTAAATCATGCCGGGAATCTCTACTGCGGTATGGTCGTGTCGGCTCTTGCATCGATACCAGTTAAGCAATTCTCGGTTGCGCCCCGCGCTGGTGTAGCTGCCATACTTTTTACCACAATATGGACAGACGAGCATATTGGTAAATGGGTACTCCTCACTTTGTTTCAATCCTTTCCCGGCGTGGCGTTTTCTCAACTCCTGAACTGCTTGCCATTCCTCTCTGGGAATGATAGCTGGCAGAACATCCTCAATATAATATTGTGGCAGCTGACCGATGTTACGAGATGAAGTGTGTTGGATTGGGTCAGAGATGAATGTTTTTTGAAACAGGCAATCCCCGCAGTATTTCTCGTTAGAGAGAATATTTATGATTGTAGTATTCGCCCATTTTGCACCAGGTCGTTTAGTCGGCACATTCGCTGTGAGCAGTCTGTTCGTAATATATTCGTAGCCATGACCTTCCAGAAACCAATCATAGATCATCCGAACAATTGCAACCTCTTCTTCTATAATAGAAATCTCGCCGTCCTGCTGTTGGAATCCCAACATTGTACTGACGGCGAGACTTTCGATTATTCCTTTTTCATACCTTTTCCGCTTGCCCCATTTGACATTGTCGGACATACTAACAGCTTCGGATTCGGCAACAGCTGCCATGAGGGTAAGCAGAAGCTCACCCTCAGCAGAGCAAGTATGCAGATTTTCCTTCTCGAAGAAAACATCCACACCCAAACTTCGCAGCTCTCTGGTAAACACCAGTGTATCAACGGTGTTTCGTCCAAAACGGGATACACTCTTGGTAATGATGGCGTCAATCTTCCCGGCTCGGCAATCCTCGATCATACGCAGGAAATTTGTGCGGTTTCTGGTGCGTGTGCCGGATGTTCCTCTGTCGGCATAGATATCGACCAACTCGGCGTTGTCGTTCTCGGCTATCAGATTGGAGTAGTAGCTGACCTGGGCAATAAGGCTGTGATTCTGCTCTTCAGCTTGTGTCGAAACAC
>JBGVJO010000144.1:0-2242 GCA_045129535.1 Eubacteriales bacterium | reverse complement strand
GCGGAAGGTCAACTCGCAGATAAAGAAATACAAGAAATACCAAAACGGAAGATTTTTGTCCCCGTCACGGCGGATCGAATTTGTAAACCCGCCACACGAGGGCAGATTTGTTGCTATGACTTTCGATGACGGCCCCACCACTCTCTCCACGACATCCGATCCTACCGTCGGTCTGACCGATTCCATCTTACAAACCCTGTCAAAATACGGCGCGAAGGGAACCTTTGATATTATCGGCACAACGGCTGAAAACTATCCGGACGAAGCGGGTACGGCAGGGGATTTTTCCTGGAGCGGCGTGCATTATGACCACTACCCAAAATTTGACTGCGATTCATCCGCCGGTGCTGTAAATTGTCCGCAACTGGTGGAGAGAATCCTCGCGGACGGACACGAAATCACCAGCCATACGTATTCCCACCGGCTTTTTGGCCCCATGCGTGCCGTGTATGGGGATCGGATCCACTTTACCGATCTAAATCAGGTTGTGGCCGATCTGGAGCGCCTGGATTCGTATATGCTCGGCACATTCAATTATAAGATGCGTCTCTCCCGCCCGCCCCACTATATTGATCGCATCCCGGACGGTGCCAACTCTTACGACGCGTACCGAATTATGGGATACAATTATCTGGCGGCAAGCTTTGACGGAGCAGGGTGGCAGCCCCTCTCCAGTTATGAAAAAGAAGTAGCCGCTATGGTGGATCCCCTGCGGCGTGCGCTGGATGCAGATCCGGACGCGTTGAACGGCCGGATTATATTCCAAAAGGATGGCTGCAATATGAATCTGCGCACACCCGTATCCGACGGATTGGACGCACAGCTTCGCCTGCTCCGTGAGTACGGATACAAGGTGGTTACCGTTTCCGAACTCCTGGAGCTGTCCCCATTCGAGGACGTAAAAAACGACTGCGAGGAGCTCCCGTACATCAAAAAGCTGCTGGGCATGGAGCACACCATCGGATACAGAAACAATACGTTTGCGCCACAGAGATATATCACAGCCGACGAATTCGCCATCATGTGTACCGATCCCACCACTTTCCGCGCAAAGCGGAGGATGTCTTATAAGGAAATAGTTGCTATTGCCCGAGAGTATCTGAAAAGCCGGGATATACATATTCACAACATCACCGGAAACGCTCTGTTGAACATAGCTATGGCAAAAGGCGTTACCGTTGATGAACACAAGCTGAAAGATAAAAAGAACGTGAAAAGAATAGACGCCGTGGAATTGATTGCCGCGTTGTCGGAAATACTATGAAGAAAGTAATTGTTACTGAAACAAAATATCGAATGACCCTCTCGCCCATACGGGAATTGGCTGGTAAGGGATATACAGTTACCGCTGCCGATTACGTGGACGTTCCTCCAGGTGAGCGTCTCGGTTTTTTCTCCAAACACGTCTCGGAGAGGGAAGTACTCGACGATATTTCCTTCTGTGAACAGATAGAGAGGCTCTGCCTGGGCGATCGCCCGGTTCTTTTGCCGGGCAACCGAAGAAGCCTTATGCATATCATCCGCAACCACGACCGATTGCATACATTTTGTGATTTTTTGGTGCCCGATGAAAAATCGTTGGCGATGGCCGATGACAAGGAGACCATGTATCAGATTGCGAAACGAATCGGCGTTCCCGTTCCGCAAACCACCTCCTTGGCGGAGCATAAAAGCGTGGATTCGATGGCAGATTGCATCCGCTATCCGTGTATCATCAAGTACAGAAACGGCGAAAAGTTGGGGCTGAAGCCGGCGGAGCGATATACCGTCGTCCAAAATCGAGATGCATTTATTGAGGCGTACGCAAAAATGCATGCAGTGGATGCCAACCCTATTGCATCCGATTATATTTCGGGACACGACCTCGGCGTGGCAGTTGTGATGAGCAAAAATCACGAACCCCTTTCGTATATCTGCTACGAAAGTCTGCGCGAATATCCAATCCAGGGTGGACCGAGTTGTTTTCTGAAGACCATATATTCCGAAAAACTGTTGGACTACAGCATCCGTTTGCTTAAGGAGATTCATTTCAGCGGTATTGCTATGCTGGATTTCAAAGGAACTCAGGATGAGCCGTATTTCCTGGAGATCAACCCAAGGCTGTGGGGCAGTGCGGCCATTACCCACGTGAGCGGCTGCGATTTCTTCGAGGCCTACGCGCGCGGTGCCGCGGGAAGCGAACCTATGGCTACCCCGGATAACTCCACGCCGCCATACACACTGCAGAAAAAAATGCGATTTA
>JBGVJO010000143.1:0-7441 GCA_045129535.1 Eubacteriales bacterium | reverse complement strand
AGGCGGGGGTCCTTGCCCGAGCGGGCGAGTATATACGCAATACCTTGGGACACTGCCGCGTGATGGTGGTCACCGACGACACCGTCCGTGCTTTGTACGGAGATGCGCTGCTGTCCTCTCTCCACGAAGCGGGGCTGGATGCAGTGGAATTCGTTATCCCCCACGGGGAGGCATCCAAAAACACCGCCTCTCTGATCGATCTATTGAACACATTGGCGGAAAACGCCTTCACCCGCACCGATATCGTCTGCGCATTGGGCGGCGGTGTGGTCGGCGATTTGGCGGGATTTGCCGCCGCCGTGTATCTTCGCGGTATCCGCTACGTGGGGCTTCCCACCACCCTGCTCGCCTCGGTGGACTCCTCCGTAGGCGGCAAGACCGCGGTGGATCTGCCTGCCGGCAAGAATCTGGCGGGAGCCTTCCATCACCCCTCTTTGGTACTGTGCGATCCCCATACGCTGAACACGTTGCCTGATGAAGTCCTCGCCGACGGCTTTGCCGAGGTAATCAAATACGCCGTCATCGGTGATGCCGATCTGTTTTCCCTGCTGGGAAAAACCGATTCTCCGGATATGGAGACCGTCATTGCCCGCTGCGTGTCCCAAAAGGCACGGATCGTGGAGGAGGATGAGACGGACCACGGAGTACGGAAGCATCTGAATTTCGGGCACACGGCGGGACACGCCATCGAGCTTCACTCCAAGTTCTCTCTGATGCACGGCCACGGCGTGGCCATCGGTATGATGATCGCGACAGAGTACGCCGTCCGATTGGGACTTTGTCCCGAGGCGGTTTTGCCTGCCCTCTCCGATCTTTTGAAAAAGTATCATCTCCCCACCGAAACGGAGTACGGTACCGAGGATCTGTACGAAGCGTCCACCCGTGACAAAAAGCGGGAGGGCAACGAGATCGACGTGGTTCTGCCCACCGGCATCGGATCCTGTATGCTGAAACGGATTCCCATCTCGGATTTGCCCGTTTTTCTTTCGGGAGGCCGTGTATGACACTCACGTTCCGAGCCCCCATACGGGGCGGCAGAATCGGTGCGATTCCCTCCAAATCGGCGGCACACCGACTTTTGATCTGCGCCGCGTTTGCGGACGCACCAACGGAAATCCTCTGTCCCACAATCAGTGAGGACATTACCGCTACGGCACGCTGTCTTTGCGCTTTGGGCGCGGACATCCGCCGCACCGATGCGGGATTTACCGTAATTCCTGCCACAGAAAAAACCACGGATGCCGTGCTGGACTGCGGCGAATCCGGATCCACCTTGCGATTTCTTCTGCCCGTGACGGCGGCCTTGGGCATCCCTGCCCGCTTTATCCGCCGAGGCAGACTACCCCATCGCCCCCTCTCTCCTTTATATGAGGAGATGATCCGCCACGGCGCATCCCTGCCGGCGGATCCCGAAACGGAGCCACTGCCCCTCACCGGGCAGATCAAAGCCGGTCGGTATGCGATCGACGGAGGCGTTTCCTCCCAGTTCGTCAGCGGCCTCCTGATGGCTATGCCCCTGATGGGCGCGCTGGCGGAAGTATCCCTGACGGGAGTGGTGGAATCCGCCGATTATATCCGCATCACCACGGACGCCATGTCTAAATTCGGCATTTGCATAAATATATCGTCCGACGGAAGAACCTACACCGTACACCCGGGCAGCTACACCTCCCCGAGGCGGATTTCCGTGGAGGGTGACTGGTCCAATGCAGCCCTCTGGCTGGCAGCCGGAGCCGTCGGCACCGCCCCCGTTACCGTAACGGGACTGGATATGAATTCCCCCCAGGGCGATCGGCGAATCGTGGACGTTCTGCGGCAGTTTGGTGCCGCCGTAACGGTGGACGGTGACACAGTCACCGTGGCTCCCGCCCCCTTGCGCGGCATTTGCCTAAATGCATCCCAGATCCCCGATCTGGTGCCCGTAATCGCGGCTGTTGCGGCACGGGCGGAGGGAGAGACCCGCATCACGGGCATCGCCCGCCTTCGCATCAAGGAAAGCGATCGGGTGGCATCCGTTACCGAGTTGCTACACACACTGGGTGCGGATATTTCCTCCGACGAAACCGCCATCGTGATCCGAGGCAGCCGTCCCCTCACGGGCGGCACCGTATCCTCTTTCCGGGATCACCGCCTCGTGATGTGCGCCTTCGTGGCCTCCCTCTATGCAGAGGGGGAGGTGTCCGTCACCGACGCACAGGCGATAAATAAATCTTATCCCGACTTCACATCCCACATTGCCGCGCTGGGCGGCCAATTCGACGAAAAGGAGGACAACCGATGATGCACCCGTTTTTGCGTAATCTGCACCTGGAAATCTACGGCGGATCTCACGACGAGAAGATCGGCGTCCGCCTGATCGGCTTGCCCGCCGGGGAGAAGATCAACACAGACGAGCTCCACGCCTTTCTTGCCCGCCGTGCTCCCGGCTCCACCAAATACGGAACCAGGCGCAAAGAGGCGGACACACCGCATTTTCTCAGCGGTATGGAAAACGATACCCTGACGGGTGAGACACTGGAGGCCGTCATCTACAACACCAATATGCGCTCCGGGGATTACCCCGCCGTCCCGGACGTGCCCCGTCCCTCTCACGCGGATTTCGCCGCCATCATGAAATACGGCGACGCGGTGGATCTGCGGGGCGGCGGCCATTTTTCCGGACGACTGACTGCCCCTCTCTGCATCGCCGGCGGCATCGCCCGCCAGATCCTTGCCCGACAGGGCATCCGCATCGGTGCCCACATTGTCTCCGTAGGTAACGTGCAGGATCGCACCTTCGATCCCATCGCCGTGTCTGACGCGGATTTTGAGGCCGTTTTGTCCCACGATTTTCCCGTACTGGATCCCGATATCGGCGAAAGAATGAAAGCGCTGATCGACGAAGTGCGTATGGATTGCGACTCCGTCGGAGGCGTGATCGAATGCGCCGCCATCGGGCTGAAGCCCGGCCTGGGTGAGCATATGTTTTGGGGTATGGAAAACCGCATTTCCCACCTGCTCTTCGGCGTGCCCGCAGTCAAGGGAGTTGAGTTCGGCGAGGGATTTGCGATTGCAAAAATGCGTGGCTCTGAAGCCAACGATCCCTTTGCCACCGACGAGAAGCGGATTTTCACCACATCCAATCACAGCGGCGGCATCCAGGGCGGCATGACCAACGGTATGCCCCTGCTCTTCCGCTGTGCCATCAAGCCCACCCCCTCCATCGCCAAAGAACAAAACAGCGTGAGTCTGTCCCGGATGGAGAGTGCCAAACTGGTGATCGGCGGCAGACACGATCCCTGCATCGCGCCCCGCGCCGTCCCCGTGATCGAAGCGGTGGCGGCCCTGGCTATTCTGGACGCGCTGCTGGATCCGATGCTGCTGTAATGCTTGAAAAAATTATGGATATATCGGTAAAAGAAACACGGGAGCAGGAGGCCGCGGAACTGTGCCGCATACAAAAAGCGGCCTTTCTGCCCCTGTACGAAAGCTATCACGACGACGGCAATCCTTACCTGCGGGGAGAAGAGGATATTACGGACCGACTGAATACCGACCGTTTTCGTTATTTTACGATTTTTCTGGACGGTGAAATTGCAGGCGGTGTTCTGTACAGGTGCAAGGGAGAAACTCCCTTTACCGACGACCTGGAAAAAGGACAGTACTACTTGCAAAGAATCTATATTAGCCCTGAACACCAGGGGAAACGAATTGCGCAAACCGCCATCCTGCTTTGCGAGAAGGAGCTTCCGGGCGCCAAATGCTTTTTGGTAGACTTTCCCCAAGATCTGACGCAAAACAAACGGTGCTATGTGAAAGCAGGGTTTACCGATACGGGCAAACGCCTGGAAGTACAGCCGGGCTTGGTTTTGGCATGTTATGAAAAAACATTAAACGAATAGAGCCGTAACACATATCGAGGTAACTATCATGGATCTTATGGAACTGAGAGAACAAATCAACGAAATCGACCGGGAGATGCTGGATCTTTTCCTGCGCCGCATGCAGGTGTCCAGCAACGTGGCGGAATACAAGCGAAAAAACGGCCTGCCCGTGCTGGATGCCGCCCGTGAGCGGGAATTGCTGGCAAATATTGCCCGACAGGCAGGGGAGGATCTGGACGAATATGCCGTGGTGCTCTACTCCACCATTTTGTCCCTGAGCCGATCCTATCAGCACAAAAAGCTCTCCCCCGAGAGCAAGTACGCCGCGATCATCGAAAACGCAAGGGAAACCACCGCCAAGCTGTTCCCCGAAAAGGCACGGATCGCCTGCCAGGGCGTGGAGGGTGCGTACTCCCAGATCGCCGCATCCAAAATGTTCAAGATCCCCTCGATTCTGTACTTCTCCTCCTTTGACGGCGTGTTCGCCGCCATCGAATCCGGCATGTGCGAATACGGCGTATTGCCTATTGAAAACAGCACCGCCGGCTCCGTAAAACGGGTATACGATCTTATGGTGGATCACAATCTGTACGTCGTCCGCTCCATGCGGGTGAAGATCGACCACAATCTGCTCTCCAAGCCCGGCACGAAGCTGAGCGACGTAAAGGAAATCTTCTCCCACGAGCAGGCCATAGATCAGTGCGCCGCCTTTTTGCGGACGCTGAAGGACGTGAAGGTGACCGTTTGCCCCAACACGGCTGTTGCCGCCCGTATGGTGGCGGAATCCGAGCGAGGGGACGTGGCAGCGCTGTCCTCCCGTGACTGTGCCGAGCTGTACGGTCTCTGCGCTTTGGCAAACTCCGTGCAGGACAAGAGCAACAACTACACCCGCTTCATTTGCGTAGCAAAGAATCCTCAGATCTATCCCGGTGCGGATCGCACCAGCATCATGCTGGTTACCCCCCACAAGCCCGGTGCGCTGTACAACGTACTGGCAAGAATCAACGCATTGGGGCTGAACCTTCTGAAGCTGGAATCCCGTCCTCTGCCCGAGCGGGAGTTTGAGTTCATGTTCTATTTCGACATCGAGGGATCCCCCTATTCGCCGGAGCTTTTGGAATTGATCTCCGAATTGGAGTCCGACAGCGAAGAATTCAAGTATCTCGGCACCTACGCCGAGTCCATCGGTTGATATGGAAAAGAAAATCTACGGTCTGCTGGGGGAACACCTGACCCACAGTTATTCCCCCGCCATCCACGCCGCCCTGGGCGATTACGAATACCGTCTTTTTGAGGTGGCACCCGCCGATCTGCCCTCCTTTCTCGCCGACGGCGATTTTGCGGGAATCAACGTGACGATTCCCTACAAAAAGGCCGTGATCCCCTATCTCAGCGAGATTTCTGACGCGGCCAAAAAGATCGGATCGGTAAACACTCTCCTCCGTCTGCCCGACGGCGGCCTGCGCGGCGACAACACGGATTATTACGGATTTGCTTATATGCTGGATCGGGCGAAAATCCACGTGGCAGGCAAAAAATGCCTGGTTCTTGGCTCCGGCGGCGCTTCACTGACCGCTGTAGCTGTGATCACGGATCGGGGCGGATCGCCCATCGTGATCTCCCGCGCCGGGGAGAACAATTACGAAAACATCTCCCGTCACGCCGATGCGGACGTGATCATCAATACCACCCCCGTGGGAATGTACCCAAACAACGGAGAATCTCCCGTGGATCTGTCGGTATTCCCCCGCCTGTCCGGCGTGGCGGACGTAATCTACAATCCCTGCCGCACGGCGTTGCTTCTGCAGGCGGAAAAGCTTGGCATCCCCCACGTCGGGGGACTCACTATGCTGGTGGCACAGGCCAAGCGGGCCAACGAACTGTTTTTCGGCACGCCCAGGCCCGATTCTCTTATGGATTCCGTCACCGCGCAAATGCGAAACGATATGGAAAATATTATCCTCATCGGTATGCCCGGCTGCGGTAAATCCACGGTAGGCAGAGCTTTGGCAAAAGCCCTCGGCAAGAAATTCGCCGACACGGACGAGGAAATCGTCCGCCTGAGTGGTCGCACGCCCGCCGATATCATCCGGGAGGACGGCGAGGAAGCTTTCCGCCGCATCGAGCACGAGGCGGTCTGCCGTCTGGGTAAGTCGAGCGGATACGTCATCGCCACCGGCGGCGGCGCAGTCACCCGAGCGGAGAATTACGCTCCGCTTCACCAAAACGGTATTTTGGTCTTTCTCCGTCGCCCCCTTGAGGAATTATCCTCTGCCGGTCGGCCGCTGAGTCAGAGCGTGGGTGTGGAAGCCCTTTACGAAAAGCGATTGCCTCTGTACGAGGCGTGGGCGGATGCCCTGGTAGACATCCTGGAGGATCCGAATAAAACAGCGGCCGCGATTCTGGCGGCAGTGAAGATCACCAAAGAAGAAGCGGGAGGTTCTATATGAAAATACTCGTTATCAACGGACCGAACTTAAATATGCTGGGTATCCGGGAGCCGGATATCTACGGACGTGGTACCTACGCGGATCTGTGCCGTCTGATCACCGACTGGGCGACGGAACTCGGTTTGGAGGTTGAATTGTTTCAATCCAATCACGAGGGCATGATCGTGGACAAAATCCAGGCGGCCTACGGCGTCTTCGACGGTATTCTCATCAACCCGGCGGCCTACACCCACACCAGTATCGCCATTCTGGACGCGCTGAAGGCGGTGGGCATCCCCGCGGTGGAGATCCACATCTCTGATGTAAAACAGCGGGAGGCCTTCCGGCAGATCAGCTATGCGGGCATGGCCTGCATCCATACAATTATGGGTCAGGGTCTGGACGGCTACCGGCAGGCGATGGTGTATTTGAAAGACTATCTGAACAAGTGAAATTCGCCCTCCCCAACCGGGGAGGGTTTTTATTTTGCCAAGTTTTCTGTGCAAAATCTATTGACAAGTATACTTGGCAGTGTTATGATGTAGATGCAAAGAAAACTTGGCATCAACGAGGGAGGTAATTGGGATGACAAGAGAGGAAATTCTGGCAAAAAGCCGAAAAGATTACGAGTGGGAGGACGATCTGCACAAAGAGATCGCCCGCAAAAACCAGAGAAGAGCCGATATTGGAGAAGGTTTCCTGCTTCTGCTTCTTGTGCTGACAAACCATTTTCTCGGCGGTCCCAAGCAGGTGTCCCAGATCTTCTGGATGCTTCTGTGGTACAAGAATGCATCCATCAATATGATCAACGGCTATACCGACAAAACCCCCGGAGTTTTTGGTTTTGGTGCATTGTTTCTGATTCACCTGGCAATCTGTTTCTACCGGTTTGTGACCGGACTTCTCTGAAACACCCTGAAAACAGTTAGGAGGTTTTCCCATGACAAGAGAGGAAATTCTGGCAAAAAGCCGCAACGATAACAAGGCAATGGACGAAATGGAGCACCATGTGATGGTGCAAAGCGGAAACATCGCAAAAGCTGTGGGTCTGGCGCTGTGTATGATCATCGTGTTTCTGACCGACACCTTCGGAGGAGATCCGACAGCCAGCTTCGGCGCATTTGCCATCTACTGGGGTATGTACGGAAC
>JBGVJO010000142.1:0-2930 GCA_045129535.1 Eubacteriales bacterium | reverse complement strand
TCGGCCTTGCCCTCCACACCCCAATGGATGGGCATGGATTCGGGCAATTTATCCCACACAATGAGCCCAAACAGCATGGGCAAAAAAATCAACACAGAGGAAACGATCCATTTCCATTTATTCTTCAGCATCGCTATTATCTCCTTTCAGCTCTGCGATCCACAGCATAATCTCCTCCAGCACGGAGGCGTTCAGCTCGTAAAAAATAAACTTCCCTTCCCGCTTGTCACGGATCAGATCCGCTTCCTTCAGAACGGACAGATGGCGGGAAATGGATGCGCCTGTCACATCAAAATGATCCGCAATGTCCCCGGCGGCCATGCGTCCGCCCTTCAGAAGATTCAGAATCTCCCGACGGATCGGATCGGATAAGGCTCGCAATGTGTTTTGCAGTCCCATATCTTCCCTTTCATTTAACATTTAACCTATTTGTTAAATATAGTATAGCATGCGCAGAAACGGTTGTCAAGAGGATATTTGAGGGATTCGTTTGCAATGGGTCCGGAAATATGGTAGAATGATTATACTATAAAGCAAACGGAAGAATGGATTCTATGAACATACAAACATGGCTTGACAAAAACTCCACCGATCTGCACGGAAAGACCGTGGCCGTCACCGGATCCACCGGCGGCCTGGGAAAAGAGCTGTGCACCCATCTTGCCTCTCTCGGCGCCTCGCTGATCCTGCTGGATCGGAATGCGAAGCGGTCTGAATCCCACGCCGACGATCTGCGGCAGCGCTTCCCCGGCATCGCCGTGTCCCGCATTCCCTTGGATCTGGAGGATCTGTCCTCCGCTGCGGCGGCAGTGCGGGAGCTCTCACAAAAAGAGATCGACGTATTTATCCACAACGCGGGGGCATACAGTATCCCCCGCCACACCTGCGAGAGCGGCTACGATAACGTGTTTCAGATCAATTTCGCCACGCCCTATTATATGATTCGGGAGTTGCTCCCCACCCTGCGGGAGCGTCACGGAACGGTAGTGGCGGTGGGCAGCATCGCCCACAATTATTCCAAAATCGACGAGAATGACGTGGACTTTCACACCCGCACGGCGGCATCGAAGGTATACGGCAACGCCAAACGCTATCTGATGTTCGCCCTTCACGAATTGTTTCGGGAGGAACGTGACGTCCGTCTGGCCATCGTCCACCCCGGCATCACCTTCACCAACATCACGGCCCATTATCCGAAGGTAATCTTTGCGGTGATCAAGCACCCCATGAAGGTGATCTTTATGAAGCCGAAAAAAGCGGCTCTGTCCATCCTCCGCGGCCTGTTTGAACCTACGGAATACGGCACGTGGATAGGCCCCGCTCTCTTTGACGTTTGGGGATTCCCCAAAAAGAAGACGCTCACCACCTGCTCCGCCGAGGAGCGGGCAAAAATCGGCGCCATCGCCGAGGACGTGTACGGGCGGTGCGGGGAATGTGTGGGACGGACAGATTTTTGATAAGGCCCACCTCGCGAGAATTTTCAAACAAAAAGGCTGTTGCCATACGCAACAGCCTTTTTCTTATTCTTTTGTATACTTGTCAAATCCGCTGGACTGCTGACGGCTTCCGTCGCTCATCACCCACAAGACTTCCGTATCCGGCAAGGATTCCACCAGGGCCAGCCCCTCCGCGGGGGTCATACAGAACAGTGCGGTAGACAAGGCATCCCCGTCGGCGGACGTGCCGCCCACCACGGACACGGACAGATAGCCCTCCGCCGGCATCAGCGTATCGGGATCAATGATGTGATGATACGGCTTGCCATCCACCACGTAGTACCGCTGGTAGGATCCGCTGGTGACCAGGGACTGCCCAGCCAGGGACAGATAGGCGAAATAGGGATCGGCCGCATCCTCGGCAGGGTTATCGATGCCCACCGTCCAGGGGGTTCCATCGCCCTTCGCGCCCACGGTACGGACGTTGCCGCCCACGTTGAGCACGTATCCCGTGATGCCCTGCTCCTCCAGAGAGCGGGCAACCATCTCCACGGCATATCCCTTGGCCACAGCGCCCACATCCAGCTTCATCTTAGGATCGGCAAGAGTCACGGTGGAGGCCGCCTCATCAATGAGGATATCCTCGATATCGGTATGCTTTGCCGCCTCGGCCAGCTCTTCCATCGGGGGAAGCTTGGCGTTCCACGGCTCATCCGATCCTTCCGTCCGGTAATCGTGCCAGATGGAGAGAACGCTGCCCATAGCGATATTCACCTTGCCGTCGGTTTTTTCGTACATCTCCTTGGCGTAGAGGAGCAGATCGATGATCCGCCGATCCACCGTCACGGTGCGGTGAGCACCGTTTAGTAGTTCATTGACGGTACAGAGATTCTCCATCCCCTGAAACCGATGGTAGATGGTATAGAGCTTGTGATACTCACCCAGCCGGGCCAAAACATCTCCCGAAATCCGGTCGAATTCTGCCTGACTTGCCGCATACCCGGTAATCGTGGTCACCGTATCGAAATAATCGAAGGAATACTCTGTATATTTGGCAGGTGCCTTTTTACAGGAGCTGAGGGCGGGGACACACAACAGCACGCACAAAACAAAGACAATAATACGTTTCATCATAGGATTCCTATATCAAAAATGGGAGGTTGCCCTCCCATTTTTTTTTCATTTAAATTAGCCGATCTTGGAAGCAGCCTTCACGAGACCGGTTACCAGGATGGTGCAGCCTGCGCTCTGCAGATCAGCGGTGCCGTAGTTGTTGTCCGCCATCAGAGAAGCGATCTCAGCAGCGGTCTTGCCGATGCAAGCAGCGTCGAATGCAGCAGCCTGCTCGAACCATTCCTTAACGGTGCCGTCACCGTTCAGATCGGTGCCGTATGCGCTCATATTGTAATTAGCGCCCTGCTCCTTCTTACCAAGAACCGTCTTGGAAAGATCGTAGGTGGAAGCGCCCTTTGCGTCGAAGGTGAACTTAACCTG
>JBGVJO010000141.1:0-6845 GCA_045129535.1 Eubacteriales bacterium | reverse complement strand
TTCTGGCTGGCGATAACCTCTGCGTGATTGTCGTTAATCTCCGGAATGATCATGGGAACGTCGTTTGTCCAGCGGTTGGCGGAGTTGTTGGAAATTACGGGGATTTCCGCACGGGCGTAATCCTCCTCCAGCTTAAGGATTTCATCCTTCTTCATATCGACGGCACAGAAGACAAAGTCCACCTTTTCCTTCATAGTGTCGATATCGGCCGCGTCGATGACGGGCATCTTAGCCACGTCGGCGGGAATTTCACCTGCCATTTTCCAGCGGCCTGCCACGGCTTCCTCGTAAGAGCGTCCTGCACTGCGCGCGCTTGCCGCCAGGGCAGTCAGGGTGAAATAGGGATGATCCTGCAGCAGCATAATGAAGCGCTGTCCTACCATACCCGTTGCGCCGACGATACCGGCTCTCAGTTTTTCTCTCATAATTCAATCCTCCCGGATAGTGTTGTGCTATAATTCGTTATTATAGCATACCGTTCACTGTTTGTCAATAAATGCAATTTCTTTTCTTGCAATTTGCAAATCTGTATCCTGCATCGACTTGACATTGCGGCAGTTTTACTATATAATGTAATGAGAAATATCCACATTTTTATTATATATAGGAGCCGGCCGTGCCCCCAAACGCACGGTCTACGGGAATTAACGTTATGCAGGATTTATTGACTATTCTTGAAACAGCGCGCCCGTCTCTCTCCAAAGGACAGAAACTGATTGCCGACTATATCCGCAACCACTATGACAAAGCTGCCTATATGACCGCCTCCCGCCTGGGAAGTGAGGTGGGCGTATCGGAATCCACCGTGGTTCGCTTTGCTCTGGAGCTGGGCTACGACGGATACCCCGCCCTCCAGCATATGATCCAGGAAACGGTGCGTATGCGTCTCACCTCCCTTCAGCGTATCGAGGTGGCCAACCATCGGATCGGCGACACCAACATTCTCGACCACGTGCTGGCATCCGACGCGGAGAAGCTCAAGTACACCCTGGAGAATATGGACCGTGCCGCCTTTGACCGTGCAGTGGAATCCCTGTTGCACGCCAAGTCCATCTACATCATCGGCATGCGCTCCTCCTCCCCTTTGGCGGATTTTTTGAACTACTATCTGAACTTTATGTTTGACAACGTCCACCGCATCCGCACCACCAGCGGCAGCGAGATCTTCGAGCAGCTGATGCGGATCGGCGAGGGCGACGTGATGCTGGCCGTCAGCTTCCCCCGCTACTCCACCCGAATCGTCAATGCGGTGGAATACGCTGCCCAGGCCGGCGCGCAGGTGATCTCCATCACCGACAGCGGCAACTCCCCCATCGCGCGGGATGCCCACGCCGTTCTTACGGCAAGAAGCGATATGGCTTCCTTCATCGACTCGCTGGTAGCCCCTCTGTCCATCATCAATGCCCTCTTGGCCGCGGTGGCACAGAAGAAGCAGGCAGAGCTTTCCGCTACCCTCTCCAAATTGGAGACCGTATGGGATACCTTCAACGTGTACGATAAGAACACCGCAGCTGCGGCCCGTAAGCACTCGGATGAATAAATCGCCGCACCTGATTATCGTCGGCGGCGGTGCCGCCGGTATGGCTGCCGCCATTGCCGCAGCGGAGGAAACGACCGCACTCTCCGTAACAGTATATGAGCCCAACAACGTTTTGGGACGAAAACTCAGAATTACCGGCAAGGGCCGGTGCAACGTGACCAACGATTGCTCCCCGGCAGAAGTACTGGAAAACGTGACCAAGAACCGCAAATTCCTGACCGGCCCCATCTATCGCTATACGCCCGCTGACGTTATGTCCTTCTTCGAGGAGAACGGCGTGCCGCTGAAAACCGAGCGGGGGCGACGGGTGTTCCCCGTATCCGATAAGGCGGCGGATATTTCCGGCGCCATGGAGCGGGTTATGAAGGGGCTGGGCGTGCGCGTCGTGCAGGAAAAGGTTACGTCCCTGCTTTTGAGCGAAAACGGCGTATACGGCGTTAAAACCGCCACAGGTGAGCACACGGCAGACGCCGTGATCGTTGCCACCGGCGGCGCCTCCTATCCCGGGACAGGCTCCCGCGGAGACGGATACCGTTTCGCCCGGGAGGCGGGCATGGCCGTGGCCGAGCCCATCCCTTCCCTGATCCCCGTGATCACGAAGGAGGACACCGCTCCTCTCTCCGGACTTTCCCTAAAAAACGTAACGCTGAGCGTTACCACCGGCAGCAAGGTCGTCTACTCGGAGATGGGCGAGATGCTCTTCACCCACTTCGGCGTGTCGGGTCCGCTGGTGCTGTCCGCCTCCGCCCATATGCGGGGAGATATACGGCAGTACCGGATGTTCATCGATCTGAAGCCGGCTTTGGACGACGCCACCCTGGACGCACGGCTCATCGCCGATCTTACCAAGTACTCTCAGCGGGATTTTGTCAATTCTCTCTCGGATCTGCTTCCCCAGAAGCTGATCGATCCCGTAATCCGACAGAGCCGCATCGATCCCCGAAAAAAATCCAACGCGGTTACAAGAGAAGAGCGCGCCGCTCTGCGGGATGCTTTGAAGAAATTCCCCCTGACCCCCGTTTCCTTCCGCCCCATCGATGAGGCCATCATCACCAGCGGCGGCGTGGAGGTAAGCGGACTTCACACCAAGACCATGATGTCAAAAACCGTACCCGGTCTTTTCTTCGCCGGCGAGGTCATTGACGTGGATGCATATACCGGCGGATACAATCTGCAGATCGCTTTTTCGACCGGCGTGGCCGCCGGGCAGAGCGCGGCGCAGTACGTTCTTGCCAAAGACGACACTTCCGTTTGATACCGCCGCGGATGCGGCAGATAGGAGAACCTGATGAAAAAACTGAACATTGCTGTTGACGGCCCCAGCGGTGCGGGAAAAAGCTCCCTTGCCCGCGCGCTGGCTCACGAAATGGGACTGATCTACGTGGATACGGGCGCTTTGTACCGTACCATCGGACTGTTCATGACCGAAAACAACATTGATACACACGACGCCGCGGCTGTTGCCGCCCGACTCGGCGATATACAGCTGGAGCTCACCTACCAGAATGGCACGCAGACCGTTCTTTTGAACGGCACCGACGTGGGTGAAAAGATCCGCACGCCTCAGATTTCTATGGCGGCATCGGCGGTTTCCGCCATCCCCGCCGTTCGCGAATTCCTGCTTGGTATCCAAAAGGATATGGTAAAGAAGGGCGGCGTGGTTATGGACGGCCGGGACATCGGCACGGTCATTATGCCCGACGCGGATGCCAAGCTGTTTTTGGTGGCCTCCCCTGCGGCCCGCGCCAAGCGCCGTTATCTGGAATTGTGCGCCAAGGGCATCGAGTGCTCCTTTGAGCAGATCCTGGAGGAAACCAACCGGCGGGATCAGGCAGACAGAGAGCGCAACATCGCTCCCGCTATTCCCGCCGAGGATGCCTTGTTCATCGACAATTCCGATCTGGGTCCTGCCGAAACCGTGGCAGAGGCCATGAATCTGATCGCGCAGAAATGCGCCGAAAAACGCTCATGACGAAATTTTACCGTGTGATTTATACCCTGTTCGTGTGGCCGGTGCGGGCCATCTTCCCCGTGAAGGTGGTCAATCCCGAGAACATTCCCACGGACGGAGGATGCCTGGTATGTGCCAACCACACCAGCATGCTGGACGTATTGATCCTTTCTGCCGGACTCAAGCGGCAGATCCGCTACATGGCAAAAAAAGAGGCGATGACGGTTCCCGTCATTGGTAAGTTCCTCTCCGCCCTCGGCGCGTATGCCGTGGATCGCGGCGGTGCCGACGTGGGAGCCATCAAGCAGACCATTGCTTTTCTGGAAAGCGGCGAGATGGTGGGCATCTTCCCCCAGGGAACCCGCCACCCCGGCGTAAATCCAGCCACCACCCCCATCAAGGGCGGCGTGGGCATGATCACCTGGCACACCAAGGCCACGGTACTGCCCGTGTGCATCGCAACGAAGCACAATCGGGTGCGCCCCTTCTCCCCCACCAAGCTGATCATCGGCAAGCCCATTCCCTTTGAGGAATTCGGATACGAGAATGGCGGACGGAAGGAATATCTGACCGCGTCTGAGCGAATCTTCTCCGACATCTGCCGCCTGGGCGGATTCGATCGGGCCCTGCCCGAGGCAAGCTCCTCCGATGAGGTGACGGAATGAACATCACGGTTGCTTCCCATGCGGGATTCTGCTTCGGTGTGCGCCGTGCCACGGAAACCGTGGAAAACGCCATAAGAGAAGGAAAAAGCCACATCTATACGCTGGGTCGCCTGATCCACAACGACGGCTATTGCAAATCCCTGCGGGACGCAGGGGTAGGCGAGATTAGCGCCGCAGACATTCCCGCACTGTGTGAGCGGGCCCGTGCCGGCGAAGCGATCACCGTAGTGATCCGCGCCCACGGAGAGGTGGAGCCGATCGTCAAGCAGCTTCGGGCGTGTGAGGCCGAGTGTCCCACTTTGCAGGTTCTGGACTGCACCTGCCCCTTCGTGGAAAAGGTGCGCCGCATCGCAAAAGAGCATTCCGGCGAGGATAAGGCGTTCTATCTGCTGGGCACCGAGGACCATCCCGAGGTGCGTGGTATTTTGAGCTGTGCTGACGGCGGCATCGTATTTTCCGACGCCGATCATCTGCAAAGACTGCTTAAGAACGCGGCGGATAGCAAAATGACCAACAAAACCGTCAGTATTGCCTCGCAAACCACCCAAAAACTGTCGGAATGGAAAAAAAGTTTGGAAATTCTCAAAAAGGTATATACAAACGCGCAAATTTTTGATACAATATGCAGTGTGACTGAAGAAAGGCAAACGGAAGCCGCTGCTCTCGCCGAGCAATCCGATACTATGATCGTCATCGGCAGCAGAAGCAGCTCCAACACCCTGAAGCTCTATGAGGTCTGCCGCTCGAAATGCCCCCGCACCTATCTGGTGGAGAGCATCTCGGACTTGCAGGGCATATATTTCGGGGAAAGTCAAACAGTGTCCATAACTGCCGGTGCATCGACGCCGCGCAGCGTAATACAGGAGGTAGAAGAAACAATGGCTGAGCAAATGGAAAATTTTGAAGAACTGCTCGAGAAATCACTCAAAACTTTAAATACAGGAGACGTAGTAACCGGTGTCATCACCTCGATCTCTCAGAACGAGATCCATCTTGACCTTGGTTCCAAGACGACGGGCGTTATCGTTCACGAAAAGCTGACCGATGATCCCTCCGCAAAGCTCTCCGAGCTGTTTAAGGTCGGTGACGAAATTAAAGCAAAGGTTATCAAGGTAAGCGATATCGACGGTATCGCTACTCTCGATAAGACCCGCGTTGACAACGACGCAAACTGGGTTAAGATCGTAGAAGCTTACGAGAACAACGAGACCCTGGAAGGCCGCATTGTTGAGGCTGTTAAGGGCGGCGTGATCATCTCTGTAAAGAGCGTTCGCGTATTCATCCCCGCTTCTCAGACCGGTGTTCCGAAGGACGGTGATCTGTCCTCCATCGTTGGCACCACCCAGCAGATCAAGATCATCGAGATCAAGGAAGACAGAAAGAGAGCGTACGGCTCCATCCGTGCTATCCTCCGCGAGGCTAAGAAGGCTGAGCAGGAAGCTTTCTGGAACGAGATCGAAGAAGGCAAGATCTACGACGGTGTGGTTAAGAGCCTGATGGACTACGGTGCATTCGTGGATCTGGGCTGCGGCGTAGACGGTATGGTACATACCTCTGAGCTGTCCTGGAAGCGTATCCGCCGTGCATCCGATGCCGTTAAGGTTGGCGATTCTCTGCGCGTATTCGTAAAATCCTTCGACCGTGAGCGCGGCCGCATCTCCCTGGGCTACAAGACCGAGGAGACCAACCCCTGGTTCGTATTCAACAACCAGTACTCCGTTGGCGACACCGCTACCGTTACCATCGTATCTCTGATGCCCTTCGGTGCATTCGCTGAGATCGTGGACGGCGTAGACGGTCTGATCCACATCAGCCAGATCGCCGATCACAAGATCGCTAAGCCCGATGACGTTCTCTCCGTTGGTCAGAGCGTTGAGGCTAAGATCGTTTCCATCGATGATGAGAAGCATCAGGTTGGTCTGTCCATCCGTGCGCTGATCGAGACTCCCGCTGAGGAAGTTGTTGAGGAAGCAGCGGAGGAGACCCCCGTTATGTACTCCACCGATAATCCGGAAGCTTACCAGTCCTTCGAGGGCGAAGAGCAGTAATAATCCAAGTGAGGGCTGTTGCGAATCCGCGACAGCCCTTATTTTTTACAAAGGAGACCGATATGCGCTACGTTTTGATTACCGGCGCCTCCGGCGGCATCGGTGCCGCCATGGCAGAAGCATTTGCCCGTGCCGGCTACGGTTTGGTTTTGCATTATCACAAGGGTGAAGATCGGGCACGTGCCTTGGCCGCCCGACTGACGGAAAATTATTCCGTCCCCGCCCTGCCCCTGTGTGCCGATCTGTCCGACACGGCCGCCGTACAGGCTATGTTTGAGCGTGCGGCGGAGGAATTCGGCTTCATCGACACGTTAGTGAACAATGCGGGCATTGCGGAGCAAAAGCTGTTTACCGATCTGACGGACGAGGCTTGGGACAGAATGATCGACGTGAATCTGAGCGGCACCTTCCGCACCTGCCGGGCCGCTCTGCCGGAGATGATCCGCCGCAAGCAAGGCACGATCATCAACGTCAGCTCCATGTGGGGGCAGGTGGGCGCCTCCTGCGAGGTGGCTTACAGCGCCGCTAAAGCGGGCGTGATCGGTCTGACCAAAGCGCTGGCCAAGGAAGTGGCGCCGTCGGGAATCACTGTGAACTGCATTGCCCCCGGCGCGATCCGCACCCCTATGCTGGACTGCTTC
>JBGVJO010000140.1:0-2074 GCA_045129535.1 Eubacteriales bacterium | reverse complement strand
GTTACACAACTGCTCAGTGCCGCCTTTGATATACCAACGTCGAGAATTTACGTGGCAGGCACCTGATTTGTCATAGAAAACGGTGCATCCGCATATATATGAACCACAATTTACTTAGGAGGCGTTATATGAAAATCACGTTTGCGGAGATACGCGATAAAACGGTAACGGTTATTAATCGAATCGGACGGAGAGGGACAGTGGTGATCTGTTCCGTGATTCTTGTGGGCTTTGCCGTGCTTTTAAATCTGATCCTGTTTGACGGCGAGGCTGGGGATAAAAAATCCAATCTTGCCATTGACCCCGATACGCTGACCGCCGGGGATCCATCGTCGGAGGGTGAGGAGGCAGCCTCTCCCGTGTACAATTATTTTGAATCCATGCAGCTCAGCCGTCGGCAGGCCAGAGATGAGGCGATGGAAGTGCTGAAATCCGTGGCAGACAGTGCTACGGCGGTTGAGGAAATGAAATCGGATGCGCTGGACAGCATCGCACAAATCGCCAGGGACATCGAGTGCGAGGCCAATATTGAGACGCTGATTCTGGCAAAAGGGTTTGCACAGTGTATTGCAGTTGTCAACGGGGACGCGGCCAGCATTATTGTGAAAACGGACGGCCTTCTTCCCAGTGAGATTGCACAGATCAGCGAGATCGTCTACGAACAGGCCGGCATACTCCCGACCAATTTGAAGATCATTGAAAAAGACGTATGAGCGGGATGGCGGCCTATGCCGCCATCCTTTTTTGAGGTAAGGAATATGCCTTGACTTATTGTGCAAAATGTAGTAAAATAAAATGAATATGTGTGCAGAAAGGAATGCAAACGATGGAAGAAAAAGATATTATGCAGGAAATTACCGTTTCCGGAAAATACCTGGAGTATAAAGGCCGCCCGCTGGTGCGGGAAGATAATACGATCTGCTACGGCTATATGGAGGATCCCTACGTATTGCAGATGACGATTATGACCACCAAGCAGCAGAATAACAAAGAGGTTCCGGATAAGATCCTGATCCAGGTCGTAAAGACGGACAAGAGCCTGTCCGCACAGGAAAGAATCGTTAAGCAGGATATGAAGTCCGGACTGTACGATGCATTTGAGATCGGTCTGATCTGGCTGGAGCGTTATCTCGCCTGATTCGGGAGGTTTCAGTATGCAACAGCGCATTAGAAAGATCAGTTTATTCGCACTTCTTCTGATACTGTGCCTGTCTATGATCGGATGCCAGCTCGTAATAGACCGCCACGAAGGTGATGGCACATCCCCCCTGGACTCTGCGACCGAGCCCGCGGCACCGGATACCGTGAATACACCGGACACTCCGCCTGCCACCGAGGACGATACGACGGTACCTCCGGACACGGAACCCGCTATATCGGATACGGAAACGGATGAGTCGGAAACCACCGATGTGATTGAAATTCCCGACGAGCCGGAGTTCATTCATCCGCTGACCGGACTCGCCGCAGATGCGGATCTCTCCGCAAAGCGGCCCGTGGCGATTATGATCAACAATCTGCGTGCAAGCTGCCCGCAAGAGAGCATTGATAAGGCGGATATCGTCTATGAATGTCTGGTGGAGGGCGGTATTACGCGCCTTATGATGGTGGTGTTGGATTACGAAAAGCTGCCCGAGGTTGGCAGTATTCGTTCCGCGCGGGATTACTATCTGAATTTTGCCGCAGATTATGACGCATTGTTCGTTCACGCCGGCGGCAGTCCCTTTGCGTATGCGTCCATTAAGGACCGTAAGGTGAATAACCTGGATGGCGTTAACATGTGGGATATCGAACAGATCACCTTCTACCGCAGCAAAGACCGTATGAAGACTATGGGCTACGAGCATAGCATGGTAAGTGACGGCGAGAAGATTGCGGCGGGCGTCAAATATAAGAAGTACAGAACGGATCTGACGGAGAACTTCGACTATCCGCTGGACTTTGTGAAGTTCGGTGAAAGCGTGTCCTACGACAAGGAAGCTACGAGCATTCATATCCCGCTTTCTATTTCTCAGGTAACCGATTTCGTTTACGACGCGGAGCGCGGTGAGTATCTGCGGTATCAGTTCAACGG
>JBGVJO010000139.1:0-4484 GCA_045129535.1 Eubacteriales bacterium | reverse complement strand
CAAGTGCATCCATGTTAAGGAAAAACCTGGGAGAATTTTCCGTCAGGGAAATTCTCGGGCACTTGCCGGTTGTGTTGAAATTTCGCTGTGCTATATGCAAGTGCATCCATGTTCCGGAAAAACCCGGGAGAATTTTCCGTCAGGGAAATTCTCGGGCACTTGCCGGTTGTGTTGAAATTTCGTTATACTGTATGCAAGTGCATCAGAACCGCCGGCGCATCTGCATTTCCCGCCGGTGCGCCTCAAAGAGCACGTAAGCCACACTGAACAAAAGAATGAACACAACGGTGGCACGGAAGAAGCGGCCGGATGTAAAATCCTTGATCTGCTTCAGCAGATGCAAAAACTCACTGCGGGTGACGGAGGCGGTGGCGATCAGATCGGCGGTGCCCACGATCTCGCCGTCATAGGAAACGGCTACGGTTCCGTAAACGGTACCTTCGTGGATGGGGGCCTCCAGCGTTTCCGCATACGTGGAATAGGCGATCTGCAATTTCTCGGGATCGTAGTCGGTGGGAAGATAGCGGGTGATGGACTTGGCGGGAACCAGCGTCACGTAATCCACCGTGGAGGAAAGGGAAACGGGCAATTCGCAAATGCGCTGCTTTTGGGAAAGAACCTCCACGTATCCGAAAGAGGCGAAGGCAAAATTCAAAAGCGACTTGGCATTGGCGTAGCTGTATATCTCGTTTTCATCGCTGCCGGCGTTCATAATGACGCATAGATACGTCAACTCCTCCCGCCGGGCAACGGAAACCAGACAGTATCCGGACTGCTTCGTATAGCCTGCATTCATACCCAAAGAACCGGAATACAGATAATTAGGCTCATAGAAGCGGGAGATCTGCCCGTTCCGGTTGTACAGATTCCGGTAGTCGCTTTTGTTGGTGGCGTCCATAACGTATTTGCTCAAAGAAGTAATCTCGGTGAAGCCGGGCAGGGAATACGCGTACTTGGCGATGGCGGCGGTGTCCGCCACCGTGGTGATCATGGCATCGCTGTGCATGCCGGTGGGATTGGTGTAGAAGGTGTTGTACGCTCCCAGATACTGGGCTTTTTCATTCATATCGTCCACGAAATCCGAAACGGAGCCGGATACCGTAACGGCCAGCACCTGGGCGGCGTCGTTGGCTCCGTTGAGAAGCAATCCGTAGAGCATGTCCTTTACGGTGACCACTTCGCCTACCTTGAGTCCCATATTGTTGCCGACTACCTTGTTCAGCATTTCGGCGGTGACGGTGATGGTTCGGTCCGGCGTATCTCCCAATGCCTCCATGGCCAGAATACCGGTCATCAGCTTCACGGTGGAGGCGGGATAGATCCGCTCGTCGGGGTTCATCTCGTACAGAACGGCGTCGTTTTCAAAATTATACAAATACGCCCCGGCGGCCTCATGAATTTCGGGTACTTCGGCGGCAAGGACGGGGGAGATCAGGCAGGGAAGAAGAGTGAGGGCTGCCACGGCACACAGAGCCATGGCAAGCAGTCGTTTTTTCATCGTGGTGTCCTTTCGTGAAAAGGATGGGCGGAAAAATAATCCTTGGCGAATCGGATGTCGTTTTCAATGGCTTCACGGAGTGCATCCAGGGAGTCAAATCGCATCTCGTCCCGCACGCGGGTAAGAAAATGCACGCAGACCGTCTCGCCGTACAGATCTCCGTCGTAGTCGAGCAGATGGGTCTCGCAGTTGACGTGACCGTCACTGTCCACGCTGGGACGGATTCCTACACTGGCAACGGCGGGATAGCACGTCTCGCCTACGGCACAAAGACAAACGTAGATGCCGTGGCGGGGCACGATGTGGCCCGCCGGGAAATCCTGATTGATGGTGGGGATGCCGATGGTGCGGCCCAGCTTTTTTCCGTGACGGACGGGCAGACAAACGGAAAAAGGCCGACCCAAAAGGGCGGCAGCACTTTCCATATCCCCCTCGGCCACAGCTTCACGGATGCGGGTGGAGGATACGGGCGTATCCTCGTGGGTGACAGGGTCTATCACGGTGAGAGGTACGGTTGCCTCAGCCAGAAGCCGGCTGAGATCCGAGGAGGTACCTGCCCCCCGATATCCGAATCGGAAATTGAAGCCGCATACTACGGCGGCACAGTGCAGCGCAGCGATCAGGTGCTCCCGCACGAACTGCTCCGGGGACAGATTCCGTACGGCGGAAAAATCCACCAGAATAGCGAAATCCAAACCCGCCTCGGCAAACTGCCGCAGCTTTTCTTCCGTGGTGGTAAGGGCGGGCGTGTCGGCACCGGCCTTTGCCAGGGAGGTAAACGTCCAGGCACCGCAAAGGCATCCGGGGATCGCTCGTGCCGCCTCCCGGGCAGCGCAAAGCAGTCGGCGGTGTCCTTCGTGTACGCCGTCGAAATTACCCAAGGCCAGAGCGATGGGGCCGTCGGGCAGCGCCATCGGCACCGCCTGCGGCAAACGGTAGATTGTCATACAGACCTCACGAGAGAATCAGATTCCCAGGTAATTGCGTACCAATGCACCCATCAGCTCATCCCGGTCAATGCGGCGGATCAGGCTGCGGGCGTTTTTATGATTGGTGATATACGTCGGATCCTCGGAGAGTATGTATCCGACCAGCTGATTGATGGGGTTGTATCCCTTTTCGCTCAACGCTTCGTATACGGTGGACAGAATCATTCTCAACTCACGGTCTTTTTCGTCGCGGATCGAGAACGTCAAGGTTTTTTCGTTATCGTTTTTCGGCATGGTTCCGTCGCCTTTCTGTAAAAGAGTATTCAATAGTATTATACCTTGCCACTTGGGAAAATGCAAGAGTCACGCCGCTCTTATGCAATATTTTTTGCAAAGGGGTAAAAAAACGGAATATATTTGCTGTAAAAACACAAAAAAAGCGCCCTGCGCCATTGACAAAATAGACAGAATCGTGATATAATTACTGTGTCGGTTTGGACAATTACCATATTTTTTGGACAATGAGTTACCAAAAACACAAAATCGGTGTAAAGGACACCGTTTTTTGATTCTGCAAGCAGGAGGGAACGATGGAACTTTTTCATAAAATTCTCGTCACATCCTCCAAAGGCGGTATCGGAAAGTCCACCGTAGCCTTGGGCGTTGCCGCAGCTTTGTCCCGTGAGGGGCGGCGGGTCCTGCTTGTGGACTGCGATGCGGGCAACCGATGCCTGGATCTGATGCTGGGCGTGGAGGATGCCGTTCTGTACGATCTGTCGGACGTGTACGAGGACAGATGTGCGGCGGAGCAGGCGTTTCTCTCTTGCCCGAATTTGCCCAATCTGGTGTTCTGTGCCGCACCGGCCGATCCCTTCTCCGATTTGGATAAGGAGCGCCTCACCCGTGCTCTTCGCGCACTGGCGGAGGCCTCTCACGCGGAGTTCGTGATCTGCGATACCGCGGGGCTCGGTGATACGGTCCGTGCCATCGCCGCCGACTTTGCGGACGGCGCATTGATCGTGGCTACCCAACAGCCCGCCTCCATCCGATCCGCCGAGCGGACGGCTATGTTTGTGGAGGAGATGGGCGGTATTCCTGCCCGGCTGATTATTTCCTGCTTTGAGGAAAGATCGGCGGAGGACGGTATCCGCGCCGGACTGATTGAAATTATCGACGGAACCCACGTGCGGACGTTGGGCGTAGTGCCCAAGGATCGCACCTTGCTTCTGGCCCAGGAAACGGGACGGATGCCCGGGGAAAAATCCCGTGCGGGAACGGCCTTTGCCAATATCGCAAAGCGGATCCTCGGTGAGGACGTGCGGCTGTTTTCCGGCATGCGGAAGATACGCACGAAACGGGTTTTATAATAACGAAAACACATACGCTTATACATAATCGATGAATAAGGAGTGAAGCGGAATGGAAATCGCATTGATTGCCGACGATACCAAAAAAGAATTGATGACGCAGTTTTGTATTGCCTACTGCGGCATTTTGAGCAAGCACAATTTGTGCGCCACCGGCACCACCGGTAAGTACATAGAAGAAGCCACCGGCCTGAAAGTGGAAAAAATGCTGTCCGGTGAGCATGGCGGCGAGCAGCAGATCTCCTCCCGCGTTTCCTATAACGAGATCGACGTGCTTCTGTATTTCCGCAGCACTCAGCCCCGCAACACCTTCAGCGAGGAAGAATACGGCCTTCTGCGCCTGTGTGATATCCACAACGTACCCGTTGCCACCAATATCGCCACGGCGGAGGTACTGATCTGCGCCCTCGATCACGGCGATCTGGATTGGCGTGAGATCGTGAATCCCAAGTCCGACTACAACCGCCGTCGCCGCGGAGCCGGCGTCTGATACGAATTTTACGGCCGCCGAGGGAGCTTTCCTCGGCGGTTTTTGTGTGAATCAGGAGATTGTTTATGAAAGATAAGGATAAGAAACGATTGCTCGCCAAGGGGAGTGCGGCCGTGGAGATTTTGCGGGGGCTGTACCCCGATGCGGAATGCTCCCTGGAATCCGGCGGCGATCCCTGGCGGCTGCTGGTGATGGCTCGT
>JBGVJO010000138.1:0-2943 GCA_045129535.1 Eubacteriales bacterium | reverse complement strand
AACTTCACCACCGCGGTGTACG
Source organism: Eubacteriales bacterium (assembly GCA_045129535.1). GTDB lineage: Bacteria > Bacillota > Clostridia > Oscillospirales > CAG-272 > SIG701. The sequence continues at coordinate 2,921 of JBGVJO010000138.1, read as the reverse complement.
ATGCTCAAACCCTCATCGTACTGACCTTCCTTCAGAAGGCCCTTCATAATGCAAAGACGCTCGCTGATCAGCGGATCGCCCTGGATGTCATCCTTCAGAGTAACCTCTGCGTACGGCGGATCAAATACGATGCCTTCGGGCAGGGTAAAGCGGCGGCACATGCTGCCTGCGGTGAAGTAGCGGAGTACAAACTCCAGCTTCGGAACGGTCAGATTGCGTACCTGCATCAGTCCCTTGTCTACGTCTGCTGCGATGTAGTGGGTGGGAATACCGTTCTTTTCCATCAGCTCAAAGAAATATTTCGAAATGGCAAGACCGATCTTACCTTTGCCTTCTACGCTGCCGCCAACCGTGTTGGAGCCGGGATCGAACACGCCGTTCTCGCCGGTCATGCTGTCCTTGAAAAGCAGGTGTACAATATTCTTCTCCTCATCAAGAAGAACGTCCTTGGTTTTGCCGCTGTAAAGAGTTTTCATAAAATATATGCTCCTTTGAATGATTTGTGTATGTTGGTGAGTGGATTATTTCTGTTCGTATGCAGTGTTGCCTTGGAGAATTTTCCGTCAGGGAAATTCTCGGGCACTTGCCGGTTGCGCTGCGATTCAGTTAAGCGGAATGCAAGTGCATTATTCCCACTCAATAGTGCCCGTCGGCTTGGGAGTAAGATCGTACAATACGCGGTTGATTCCTTCCACCTCGGCGGTGATGCGCTCCGTAATGCGGTGGAGGATTGCGTAGGGAATCTCTTCAATGGTAGCGGTCATAGCGTCCTTGGTGTTTACGGCGCGGAGGATTGCCGGCCAGCCCTCATAGCGGCTGTCGTCTTTAACACCAACACTGCGGATATCGGGCACTACTACAAAGTACTGCCATACCGTTTCATTCAGTCCTGCGTTATCAAACTCTTCGCGGAGGATGGCGTCAGCCTCACGCAGAGCGTGCAGGCGGTCGCGGGTAATGGCGCCCAGACAGCGTACGCCCAGACCGGGGCCGGGGAACGGCTGACGGTATACCATAGCGTGCGGCAGTCCCAGGGCTTCGCCTACGACGCGAACTTCATCCTTGTACAGCAGCTTGATGGGCTCAACCAGGTCAAACTGAAGATCCTCAGGCAGTCCGCCCACGTTGTGATGGGATTTTACGGCCTTCTTGCCTTCTGCCTGCTTGATACTTTCCAGAATGTCCGGATAGATGGTGCCCTGTGCGAGGAAAGAGATGCCTTCCAGCTTGCGGGCCTCATCAGCGAACACATTGATAAACTCTGCACCGATGATCTTACGCTTCTTCTCCGGATCGGATACGCCGGCGAGAAGATCCAGGAAACGGTCGGTGGCATCCACATAAATCAGATTGGCATCCAGACCCTCGCGGAATACCTTGATGACGTTTTCGGATTCATCCTTCCGCATAAGACCGTGGTTTACGTGAACGCAGACCAACTGCTTGCCGATTGCTTTGATGAGCAGAGCGGCTACAACGGAGGAGTCAACACCGCCGGACAGGGCCAGCAGCACCTTCTTATCGCCTACCTGCTTCTGAATGGATTCAATCTGCTCTGCGATGAACGCATTCGCCAGTGCGGGGGTTGTGATGCGTTCCATAGAATCGGGACGTTTGTTATTCTGCATATTGATGTTCCTCCATTCAATTACATATCGGTATAGTTATCGAAATACCCCTGAACCAGTACAACGGGAGTACCCTTGTCGCCGGAGCCGCTGGTCAGATCACAAAGGGATCCGATCAGATCAGTGAGCTGGCGGGGAGTGGTTCCCTGAGATGCCATATTACCAACAAGATTGCTCTCTTTGGAGCGGATGCTGGCGGAAATAGCCTCTTTGAGTTCTTGTCCGGAAAGATTCTTGAAATCGTTATCTGCCAGGTACTTCAGTTTCAGTTCGTTGGGTGTGCCGACCAAACCGTCTGTGAAGGCAGGAGAAACAACGGGATCAGCCAGCTCCCAGATTTTACCCTGAGGATCTTTAAAGGCGCCGTCGCCGTATACCATTACCTCCACCAATTTGCCGGTTGCCTTCAGAATGCGGTCCTGAATGTCAATGACAAGCTGCTTGCACTCACGGGGGAAGAGCTTGATCTGATCTTCAGTGGATTTATTGGATCCGAGAAGACCGTATTTCTCATTGCAGCCACTGCCGTTGATGGAAGAAGTCATAATATCGTCCAAACCGCAAACAGCCTTAGCGCCTGCAGCCATAAGAATACGCTTTGTGCGTGCACGTGTGTGAATATCGCAGGTCAGGATGTGATCTGCATAGTTAAGAATCGCTTTGGGCTGGTTAGCAAAGATGATTTCGGCCTCCGCACCGCAGGAACGGATCAGATCACCGTAGTATTCCACGTAGTCGATGCCGGTAAACTCGTGCTTGTTCACGCCGAACAGTTCACGGTATTTTTCCAGGGTGAGAACGTCACTGTAGGGGTTTACGCCGGCGGCGTCGATTTTGTCCAGGCTGACCAGTTCGTTAACAAACTCGTCGGAGGGATTACTCAGCATTTGAACAACCTTCTTTGGACCCATAGCGATTACACGCAGACAAATAGCAAATCGGTTACGGGAAAGGATGGGGAAGATTACACCGATGGTGCCGCCTCCCAGCTTGGTCTTAACGTCATCGGCGATATTCTGAACCGATGCGTAGTTACCTTGGGCACGTGCCACGATGGATTCCGTCATGGCAATGACGTCGCGATCTTTAAGGGAAAAGCCTTCTGCTTCTGCAGCCTCAAGGACGCTGTCAGTGATGATGGTCGCCAGATCGTCTCCTTCGCGGATGATCGGGCAACGGATACCGCGTGATACTGTACCAACTCTGCGCTCGTTACTTTTCATGGGAACAAGTCCTTTCACGTTAAATGCATTCAGCCGACTGTATGGTGGACAGATAAGCATGGATGGAAGC